>JAICSD010000008.1 GCA_025937075.1 Vicinamibacteria bacterium
GGACGAGTTGAGCCCCGCGACCGTGCGAACGGCGGCGCGCGAGGTGGGCGGGATCACGGACTTCGACGCGCGCTACGACCGCGCGATTCAGGAAGTGAAGACGGAAGCGTCCGTCGGCGGCGTGCTCGGCGTCTCCTCGACGCCCACCTTCTTCATCAACGGGCACCGCATCAAGGGGGGCATCCCGCCGCAGTATTTCGAGGCGGCCATCGAGCTCGAGTTGAAGCGCGCGAACGCGAAACCCTGAATGGCGCAGGCGGCGATTCGAACCCGGGCGCTGACCAAGGATTATCTCGTTGGCTTCTGGCGGCCGCGCCCCTATCGCGCGCTGGACGCGCTGTCCATCGACGTCGCGCCGGGCGATGTCTTCGGCTTTCTCGGACCGAACGGCGCCGGCAAGACCACCACGCTGAAGCTTCTGATGCAGCTGGTCTTTCCGACGCGTGGCGAGGCCGAGATTCTCGGCCGGCCCGTCGGGGACGTCGACGTCCGGCGGCGCATCGGGTACCTTCCCGAAAATCCGTACTTCTACGACCATCTGACGGCCGAGGAGCTCCTGCACTATTACGGGCGCCTCTTCAACATCCCATCGGCGGAGCGCTCGAAGAAGGTGTCGAGCGTTCTCGACCAGCTCGGGATCGCCTCCGAGCGGCGGCTGGAGCTTCGCAAGTTCTCCAAGGGCATGCTGCAGCGCGTGGGCCTTGCGCAGGCGCTGCTGAACGATCCCGAGGTGATCTTTCTGGACGAGCCGATGTCGGGGCTCGATCCGCTGGGCAGGCGCGACGTTCGCGCGCTCATCCTCGGGCTGCGCGATCGAGGGCGGACGATCTTCTTCAGCTCGCACATCCTCTCGGACGCTGAAACGCTGTGCAGCCGCGTCGCCATCGTCGCGAAAGGGCGTCTGGCGGCGACCGGGCGCCTGGCGGATCTCCAGGAGTTCGCGGTGCTCGGCTGGGAGCTCGTCGTCTCGAACGTGCCTCCACCCGTGCTCGATCGCGTGCGCCCGCGCGTGCGCAAGGTGACCTCGATCAGCGGCGATCGTCATTCAATCGAGATCGACGCGAACGAGCCGCCTGATCGTCTGCTCGCGGAGTTGATCGCGACGGGTGCGACGCTCGTGTCCCTGAACCCCATTCGGGAGACGCTCGAAGATCTGTTCGTCCGGCGCGTTGCGGAAATGGGCGAGGGGGCGCGCGGCCCTGCGGAGGCGCATGCGCGCGGCTAGCTGCGTGGCGACGGCGGTGTTCCGCGAATCCGTGCGCGATCGCGTGTTCTACAACCTCGTGCTCTTCGCGGTGCTCCTGGTCGGCGCCTCTATCCTGCTCGGCCAGCTCACCGCCGGGCAGGACGTGAAGATCATCAAGGACCTCGGCCTGGCCGCGACGTCCCTCTTCGGCCTCTTCATCGCGATCTTCGTCGGCATCAACCTCGTATCGAAGGAGGTCGATCGCCGGAGCGTGTATCCGCTGTTCGCCAAGCCGATTCGTCGGTCGGAATTCATCGCCGGCAAATATCTCGGCCTCCTCCTCACGCTGCTGGTGAACATCGTCGTGATGACGGTTGCGTTGTACGCCGTCCTGCTGTATCTGTCGCACGGCGTCGCTCCGAACGTGCAGCAGGCGTGGGACGCGCCAGCCCTGGACCCGGCGTTGCTGAAAGCAATCTTTCTCATCTACCTCGATCTCGCGGTCGTCACGGCGCTCGCGCTGTTCTTCTCCAGCTACTCGAGTCCGCTGCTGTCGGCAGTCTTCACCCTCGGCCTCTACGTCGTCGGGCAGTTCAACGCGGATCTCAAGCGGTTCGACGAGATCGTGCATTCCCCCGCAGCGGCAGCCCTTGGCAAGGCGTGCTATTACGTACTGCCGGATTTCTCGAGGTTCGACGTCAAGCTTGCCGTCGTGCACGGCCTGCCCGTGACCGGCGGCTATCTCGCCTGGACGACGGCCTATGCGGCAATCTACGTCGTGGCGCTGCTGCTCGGCGCGATGCTGATCTTTTCGCGAAGGGATTTCAAGTGAGCCGCGCGGCCCTTGGCGCTGCTGCCGCCGCCTGTTTCGCGCTCGCCATCGTCGTCCACGCGCATGCCGATGCGGCGCATCCGGCGCCCTCTGTCGATCGCCCCGAGCTGCTCTACGTCCGCTCCGGCGATACGATGAAGCGGCTCGCGCTCGACTACGATGCAGCTGCCGCCGACATCTATTGGATCAGAGCGCTCCAGCACTTCGGCCGCGAGCGCCTTTCGCCGCCGTCGCATGAGCGGAGCTATGCCCTCCTGTATCCGCTCCTCGATCTCACGACAACCCTCGATCCGTATTTCACGATCGCGTACCGCTTCGGAGCCATTTTTCTGGGCGAAGCGTATCCGGGCGGACCCGGCCGGCCCGATCTCGCGATCGCGCTGCTGCAGAAGGGGCTTCGCTATCAACCTGCCAAGTGGCAGTACATGCAGGACCTCGGGTTCGTCTACTACTGGCACCTGCAGGATTATCGCGCGGCGGCAGCGTGGTTCGAGCGGGCGGCCGACGCGCCGAACGCACCGTCGTGGATGCGGCCGCTCGCAGCGGTGACGCTCGCCGAAGGAGGGCACCGCGGCGCATCGCGATCGCTCTGGCAGCAGATCGCGAAATCCGAGGAGCCGTGGCTGCGCGATTCGGCGGACCAGCGGCTGCGGCAGCTGGATGCTCTTGATGCGATGGACGCGATCGACGCGCGTGTGGCGGCCTACCGCCGCGCCCATCCGGACGCCCCGCTCGACTGGAATCATCTCGTTGCGGCCGGCTACCTGCGCGGACTCCCGGTGGATCCCACAGGGGTGCCGTACGAGCTGCCTCCGGACGGCCACGTCGCAGTCTCGAAGGACTCGCGTCTCTGGCCCATCCCCGGCCAGCTCCGAGGACGCGCGCAATGATGGCTGGTCTCCTCGCGACCGCCGCATTCGCCGTGGCAGGTCTTGCCGTCGGCAGTTTCCTGAACGTCTGCATTCACCGCATTCCGAGGCGCGTCTCGATTGTCTGGCCGGCGTCGCGCTGCGCACGATGCGACCGCCCGCTCGCGTGGTTCGAGAACATACCAATCGTCAGCTACGCCGCCCTCGGCGGACGCTGCCGCACGTGCCGCGCGCGCATCTCGATTCGATATCCGCTGGTCGAAGCGATCACGATGGGCGCATTCGTGCTGCTGGTGCAGGTGTTCGGGCTCGATTCGATCCTGATCCCGCGCCTGCTGTTCGCGTGCGTGCTGATCGTCCTCTTTGCCATCGACCTCGAGCATCAAATCCTGCCCAACGTGATCACGCTCCCCGGCATCATCGTCGGGCTGCTGTGCAGCCTCGTCTGGCCGCCTGGTCCCATCTCCTCGCTCATCGGGATCGCGATCGGCGGCGGCATCCTGTGGCTGATTGCCGAAGCGTGGCTCAAGCTGCGAGGGATCGAGGGCATGGGCTTCGGCGACGTGAAGATGCTCGCCATGGTCGGCGCGTTCCTCGGCTGGAAGATGGTCGTCCTCACCTTCGTCCTATCCTCGCTGCTCGGGGGCCTCGTCGGCATCATCGTGATCGCCTCGCGGCGCGGGAAGCTCGCTACGGCGGTCCCCTTCGGGACGATGCTCGCGCTTGCCGCCTTCGTCGCCAGCGTGCAGGGAGACCAGCTCGTCGGGTGGTACCTGGGGCGGTTTGCGCCGTGACGCGGGCCTGAAAGGCACCCTACGACCGTATGCGTAGAGCGGGCCCTTTACGGGCCGCCTGCTCTGCCGCCCGCGAAACTGTAAGGCCGCTGCGCCGAATCGGAACACACACCCGCAAGCCCTCGCATTACAAAGCCGTTTCACAACGTCCTAACCTCCTCACCGAGAGCAGCTTAGGTCAGGGGAACAGCCCTTGCTCAGCTACGGCCGAACGCGCCCGAGTGCGCGGTTGGAAACCAACGCCCGTGTTGAGCACACTTCAGAACCGCCGCGGATTCTCGCTGATCGAGCTGATGCTGACGATGGCTGTCGCAGCGACGCTCATGGCCATCGCCGTTCCGGCGATGAACGCGATGAGCGACGCCTCGAAGCTGAGCGCCGCCGCGCAACAGCTCGAACGCGAGCTGCAGACGGCGCGCATGAAGGCGGTCTCGAACAACACGCCGTTGCGGCTGCGCACCAACTGTCCGGCGACGGGGTACTTCCGGATCGTCGAGATGCTCGGGACGGCGAACGATACGCCCACCAGCCGCTGCAATGCGACGACATATCCGTGGCCCGCGTCGGACAACGATCTCGCCACGACGCCGAACTTCGACGGCCCCGTGCGTCAACTGCTGAACAGCGCGACGGTCGGCACGGCGAGCCTCGAGTTCAGGCCGGACGGGACCGCGTGGGACACCAGCAGCGGCACCGCAACCGCGATCACCGCCTCGGTGACGATCACGGTGACGCGCAACGGCATGACCAGAAGCATCACGGTGGACGGCCTTGGCAAAGTCCTGTTGCAGTGAGGCGGGCTTCTCGCTTGCGGAGGTGGCCGTGGCCACCGGGATCCTGGCGACGGTCTCGCTGGGCGTCGCGCAGATGTTCGCCTTGTCGACGGAGAAGAACCTCACGGCGAAGCAGCAGGTCTCGACCACGACGATGGCCACGCAGAAGATGGAGCAGCTCCGAGGATTGACGTTCTCCTTCGACGCGTCGGGACTGGGGCTTCCCGTCACGGACACCACCACGAATCTCGCGGTCTGCACGCCCGATGTGACCGGCAGCGGCCTGAATCCGTCGCCGACGGATTCACTCGAGGAGAACCGGGACGGCTTCGTCGATTATCTGGATGCGCGCGGCAATTGCGTGGGGACGGGAACGACGCCGCCCGCCAGCGCGATCTTCACGCGCCGCTGGTCGATCCTGCCGCTGCCGACGAATCCGAACAACACGCTGGTGCTGAGCGTGCTGGTCACGCCGACCGCCCGCGAGCAACAGCGCGTGCGCATACCGGGCACACCCCGCGTCCGTCAGATCCAGGACGCGATGCTGATCTCCGTGCGTACGAGGAAAGCGCCATGACGGGTCGCGGACGACGCGGCGGCAGTGTCGTAGCGCGCAACCTCAGTGACGCGGGCGCGAGGGGCTACTCGCTCGTCGAGCTGCTGATCTCGACCATGATCATGGTCGTCGTGACGGGCGCGATCTTTCAGCTCGTCAACCCGTCGCAGGCGACTTCACAGGTGCAGCCGGAAGTCCAGGACATGCAGCAGCGCATGCGCGTGGCCGCCGACAGCATCTTCAAGGATCTCGTCATGGCGGGCGCGGGTCCGTATCAGGGCAGCGTGACGGGGTCGTTGCTCGGCTTCTTCGCACCGATCCTGCCGCGGCGCACGGGTTCGCTCAGTCCCGATCCGGCGACGACGGCGCGAACGGATGCGATCACGCTCGTCTACATTCCGAATTCGTACTCGCAGACGACGATCAGTCAGGCGATGCCGATCAGCTCCGAGGAGCTGAAGGTCATCGATCAGCCGAACTGCCCGCAGGGCGAGGAATTGTGCGGGTTCAAGGTCGGCGATACCGTCATCATCTTCGACATCAGCGGGCACTTCGACACCTTCACGATCACGAACGTACAGGATGACGCCGGGCACCTGCAGCATCGCGACCAGAACCTGAGCTACGACTACGGCATGGGCGCCTCGGTGACGCAGGCGGAAAGCCACACGTACTACCTCGATACGACGACCAACAAGCTGATGCACTACGACGGCGGCACGGCCGCGCCGCAGCCGATCGCGGACAACGTGGTGGGACTCAGGTTCGACTACTACGGAGATCCGTCACCGCCAACGCAACCGAAGCCGCCGCTCGGCACGGCCAACTGCCTCTACGACGCCGCGGGCAACTCCGTCGGCGGGATGTCGACGCTCACAACGGGAGGCGGCTCGCTCTCGCCGCTGCCCGTCTCGATGTTCACCGACGGCCCGTGGTGCGGCGCGGGCTCGAACATGTTCGACGCCGACCTGTATCGCGTCCGCAAGGTCAAGGTCACCCTGCGCGTCCAGACGCCCGTCGCGGGGCTCCGCGGCCTCGACGCGACGCTGTTCCAGAACCCCGGCACCGCGAAGAGCGGCCAGAAGTTCATCCCGGATCTCGTGACGGCGTTCGAAGTATCGCCGCGCAACATGAACCTCACCCGATAGCCATGCCTGCCCACACGCACGCGCGCCGGCTGCAAGGCGAAGAAGGAACTGCGCTCATCGTCGCGCTCATGGCGACGATGCTCCTGACGGCGCTCGGGTTGACGCTCGTGCTCATGAGCAACACGGAAACGGCGATCTCGGCGAATTACCGCAACAGCCAGGAAGCGCTCTACGCCGCCGACGCGGCGGTGGAGCGCGTCGTTCAGGACCTGCTCCTGATTCCGCGGTGGAACGACGTGCTGGCGGGCGACACGAGCGTGTCCCCTTCGTGCTCGGGCGTGACGACGTTCTTTCCAAGGTCCCTGACTCCGTCGGCCTTCGTCGATACGGCCACGACCGTGACGCTCGGCGATTCGACGCAGCAGCTCAACCTGCTCTCGGCGACCTGCAACATGCAGAAGGCGACCGACACGCTCAACCTGTGGGGCGCCAACAACCCGAGGTGGCGGCTGTTCGCGTGGGGGCGCGTGGACGGCATGCTGCCAAACAATGCGGTCGACAGCCCCGATTACGTAGGCGTCTGGGTTGCGGATGATCCGGCGGACGGCGACAACGATCCGACGCTGGACAGCAACGGGACGCTCACGCTGCACGCCGAGGCGTACGGTCCGTCCGGTACGCGCAAGGTGATCGAGGTCACCGTCGCGCGGACCGCCAGCACCGAAATCGAGCGAGGTCAGATCTCGCAGCGCGGGCAGGACGAGTTGAACCAGCGCGCGCGCAAGGCGGCCGTCCAGACGCCCGGCAAGAGCCTCTCGAACATGAAGATGAACGTCAACACGGGATCGCTGCAATGAAGAACAACAAACGAACGGTGCTGCTCGCGCTCGCCGCCATCGTCGGCTGGTCGGTGACCGCGTCGGCGCAGCTCGATCCGCTGACGCTGATCCGGCGCGTCCCGCCGACCGTCATCATCGTCCTCGATACGTCGCTCGCGATGCTGCAGGACGGCAGCGGCAACCTCTACGATCCGGGCTTCTATTCGCGAACCGCGGACCCGGCGGTGATGGCCTCGTTCTCGAACATCACGAGCGGCGTGACCTATCGACGCATTCTCAAGGGCTTCGCCTACTCGTCGACGGGTAAGTACACGGCAACCACAATCAGTGCGGTGCCGGCGACGTGGGATCCGTCGAATCCGGCGACGCTGAACGCGAGCGCCGACATTGCGGGCTTCCTCGGGCCGACGCGCTATCAGATCGCGCGAATCGGAATCGCGCAGGCCGTCAACGAGAACAACAGCGCAACGGCCCGCTGGGGCCTGATCCGGCTGCGCCAGAAAAGCCCGTCCTGGCGGTCGACGCCGGGCGGCGCGTCGACGGGTGGCAACGACTGCGACAAGCCCGTCACGGTCAGCGACCCGCTTCAGATCGCAAGAGGCGATTCGACACCGTGCAATGCCGGCGGCCTCGGGAAGTACGTCACCCACATCCCGAAGGTCGGCAACGGCGGCGCATCCGACGCCAGCTACGCGCAGTCGAGCGCGCCATCCGGAACGGTCGTGGTGACGCCGGCCGCGAACACCGCGAACTCGATTTACACGCTCGTCAATCGCGTCCCCGGCGACCCTGCGGGCATCATTCCCGCGGGCGTTGGCGGCGTATCGGGCGGCGTGCAGTTCGCCGATCGTCCGCTCAGCTTCGCGCTCGACGATGCGAAGTCCGCCGCGATCAGCTCGATTTCGGCGGATGCATCGGCCACCAGGGGCTGCCGCAACGTCATCGTCGTGCTGATCACCGGGGGGAAGGACTCGGGAGATTCGTCATACCTCGGCGCGAATGATGTGACGACGCGCGCTTCGCAGTTCGCGTCGGTGACAGGCGGCGGCGTCACGAACAAGCGGATTCCGATCCACGTCATCGGCGTCAAAGTCCCTTCGACCGAAGAAGCGCAGCTGCGGACGGTCGCGGCGAACAGCGGGGGGGCGTATCACAACGTCACGACGGACATCGAGATCGCCGCCTGGATCAACTACGCCGTCCAGGCGGGCTACGCGCGCGAGGCGGACGTCGACGCGGGCAACCCCAGCGAGTTCGCCGTGGCGAGCCCGATCGTGGGCACCGTGAACATGAAGGGAGCCAAGGACGCGACCGGTACTGCGCTGGTGAACGACGAGGTGCACCTGCAGAACGTTCCGACCAACGCGGTGCTGCCGCAGCGCAGCAACGTGATGATCACCGGCGGATTCGAGCTGCCGGGCTTCTACGGCCGGCTGCGCGCGTTCCGCGTCTACAAGCCCGCCGCCGATACGACGCAGCCGAGCGGGTTCAAGTTCGTGAAGGACGGCGCGCGGCTGTGGCCGGATCTCGACAGCCGTCCGTCGCTCGCCGGCCAGGCGAGGACGCCGGCCGATCCGAATACCCGGAACATCTACACGTACGTGCCGGACGGCAGCGGCGGCGGCTCGCTCATGGCGTTCACGACGGCAAACGTCTCGACGCTCGCGACGCACATGAACCTGTCGGCGGCGGACGCCACCACGGTCATCAGCCTGGTGCGCGCGCAGCCGCTCGGCGCCATCATCGGCTCGACGCCGGCGCTGATGGACGCGCCGTCACTGGATCCGCCACCCGACGATGACTACGGCCGTTCGGACGCACCGGGAACTTTCGCCGGCGATCATGCGACCCGCCGCAGCCTGATCTTCGTCGGCGCGAACGACGGCATGATGCACGCGATCGACGCGCGCACGGGGTACGAGGTCTGGGCATTCATCCCGTACAACCTACTGCCCAAGCTGCGGACGCTGTACGACGGACAGCCAGTCGAGCAATACGAGTACTTCGTCGACAGCTCGCCGAAGCTCGCGGAAGTGAAGATCAGTGGCGTGTGGCACAGCCTGATGCTGTTCGGCGAAGGGCCCGGCGGCATCTTCTATCAATGCTTCGACGTCACCGAGGCGGGGATGGGCGTCGATCCCACGCGCGACGACATCAGCGCCGTCAACGATCTGCTGCTGAAATTCGATACGGCGGGGGAATCGATCACCTTCAAGTGGGCGTTCCCCGACTACAACCATTTCGATCCGACGTTCAAACAGACGTTCACGCTCTCGGACGGCACGGTCGGCGGAAAACTGACGCTCTGGGGAGATCTGACGTCGTCGGCGACCTACGCCGAGAAGACCGTCGGGTTCACGTGGTCCGATCCGGCCGTCGGCGCGCTCAACAGCGGCCGAACGAAGACAGGCGTCGTCGTCGGATCCGGGTATTTTCCCGATATCGAGACGCTCATTCCAAACCGCGGCGCATCGGCGCCGAAGGCAGGCGCGACGATTTACCTGCTGGACGTGACGACGGGGACGCCGATCGGGAACAGCTCCGGCGCGAGCTGCGCCACGTACAACGCATCGGGCACGGGATGCCTGCAGGTTGGCGACGTCAACAACAGTCGCAAGAACGCGCTGCAGGCCGACCCGACTGCTGCGGGCCTGAGCGGATCGCCAGTCATCTCGAAGGCGTTCATCGGCGACATCGACGGCCGCTACTGGCGGTTCTCGTTCGGTGATACGGGTGCGATATCGGCGACGCTCATGGTCGACACCGGCATGCCGATCTACGCGTCGTCGGCGCTGCTGTTCGTTGGAAGCGCCGACCTGTACACGTTCTTTGCGACGGGAAGCGACATGCTGCCTCCGGCCGCATCGGGTGGGACGGGCACGTACAAGCTCTATGGCCTGAAGGACAACTATCCGGCCGCCGCAACGACGAAATTCGCGATCAGTCTGGCGACGGTCTCTGCGAGCGGGACGCTCGTGAGCGGCGAACGGCCGTCGACCTCGCCGACGGTTGCGGGAGACATCGTGTTCTACACGACCACCACCGAGAACTCGGGGACGCCGTGCGCCGATCCGACAGCGAGCTTGCGCGCGCTCACGTACATCGGCACCGCCGCCTACGACGCGAACGGCGATGGGAAGATCGCCAACAACGAGAGCAACGTCGCGGCGACGGCGACCGGCCGCGCGACGGCGCCGTTCATCGTCGATCAGCACCTGTATTTCGGCACGATCGACTCGACGGGCACGAACGTGCAGGCGTTCGGCGACAGCCAGGACTTCAACAACGGCGTGGGCCAGGTAGGCGTCCGCATCCTGTCATGGCGGGAAATCCGCTAGACGCCGTCGTCTGCGACGTCTGCGGCGCGAAGTACAACGCCGACAGGACACGGTGTCCGCGCTGCCGCGCGCGCCGCGTCCAGATCGACCCTGGCGTCGCGGCGGCGAGAAGCCGCAGGTTCGCGATTGCCGGCGCGAGCCTCGCCGCGCTTGCGCTGACGGGCGTTGGCGCCTTCTGGCTGACGACGCCCGGGATTCGAGCCGCCGCGCCGGCGAAGTCCGCAGCACGCGCTGCGGCGGCGGCGCCGGCCGCAGCAGCGCCGCGCGATCCGCACGCGTTCATGGATGCGTCGGCGATTGCGCGCCAGGCGTACGAAAAGGGGGACTTTCCGTCCGCGCTGGAGCAATTTCACGACGCGGTGTCGAAGAATCCCCGGGATCCCGAAGCCCTGAACAATCTCGGCCAGGTGCTCGTGCGGCTGGGCAAGACCACCGAAGCCATCCCGTACTTCGATCGGGCCATCGAGCTGAACCCGGACCGCTGGTCGTACCAGTTCAATCGCGCGCGCGCAGCCGGGCTGCTGGAACAGTGGAGCGACTGCATCGCCGGCTACCGTAGAGCGCAGCAACTGTTCCCCAATGACTACGCGACGACCTACAACCTCGCGTTCGCGCTGCACAAATCGGGCGACGAAGAAGGCGCCGTCGTCGAATACGGGAGCGCGATCGACCTGGCGCCCGAAGACGGGTCGTTCCGCCGAGCACTGGGCATCAGCCTCGAGCGCCTGAAGAGAAATGCGGAGGCAGCCGCCGCGTACGTGAAGTACCTCGAGCTGACGCCCGACGCTCCGGATGCCGCGCAGGTGCGGGAGCGGATCGCGCAATTGACGCGGACGTCGGCACCGTCAGACCCGAGCGTACCGCAGTCGCCCGCCGCGAGGCGACCATGAAACAGGAGAGATCGGACGTGCCTACGATGTCCCGTATCGGCTGGCTGTTCGTCGCGTTCGCGCTGGCCGCCTCGAGCGCCGCCGCTCAGACGCTCGGAGACGTTGCCCAGAAGGAAGCGGCGCGCCGGAAGGCGTCCGGCGTCACAGCGCAGAAGGTCTACACGAATGATGATCTGAAAGTAGTACCTCCGCCGTCCAGTCCGGCTCCTGCTCTCTCCGGTTCCGCACCCGCGCAAACGGCCGCGGATGCGAAAAAGCCCGAGGAGAACAAGCCGCCGGAAGAGGAGAAAGGCGAGAGCTACTGGCGCGGGCGGATGGCGCAGGCGCGCGAAGAGCTTCGGCGTAACGAGATGTTCCGGGATGCCCTGCAGACGAAGATCAACTCGCTGTCGAACGACTTCGCCGCGCGCGACGATCCGGCACAGCGGGCGCAGATCGCCAACGATCGCCAGCAGTCGCTGGCGGAACAGGCGCGCGTGACGAGCGACATCGAAAAGAACACGAAGGCTATCGGCGATATCGAAGAAGAAGCGCGGCAGGCAGGGGTGCCGCCCGGATGGCTCCGCTGATACGACCGAATGCTTTAGCATGTGACATCTCCTGATGTCGCGCTCGGGAACCCTCCTCCTCGGTCTCACGGCGATCGTTGCCGCCCTCTCGGCGGTGCTGGCGTTTGCCGTGCTCCGCTTCTTTGCGGCGGCGCGCGCGTTCTCGCAGCGCCATCGCGAAGACGGCAGCGAAACGGCCTTCATGACGGGCGCGCTGGAGGACGCGGTTCAGCGTCTGCGCGTGCAGGAACGCGCGATGAAGGCGCGCGCGGAAGCCTCCGAGCGCCTCAGCAGCGAAATCATTGCGAGCATGACATCGGGCCTGCTCGTCGTCGGCGACGACCGGCGCATCCGGACGCTGAACCCGGCAGGGCAGAAGATGCTCGGCATCGCGCAGCACGAAGGGGACTTTCGCGAGGTGCTCGCCGGCGCCAGCCCACTTGCCGATGTCGTGGACGAATGCCTCGGAACGGTGCGACCCGTGTTGCGACGCGCCGTCAAGCTTCCGGAAGGGCGGGGCGCGACGCACCTTGGCGTGACCGTCTCACCGATTCGCGACGAGGGCGGCCATGCGCACGGCGCGATCTGCCTCTTCAGCGACCTCAGCGAGATCGTCGAGCTGGAGGATCAGCTGCGCCTGAAGGACAGTCTCGCGAGACTCGGCGAGATGACCGCCGGAATCGCGCACGAATTCCGCAACGGGCTCGCGACGATTCACGGGTACGCGCGTCTGCTGGATCTCGAGCAGCTGCCTTCGGAGTTCCAGCAGTACGTCCGGGGCATTCGCGATGAAACCGAGGCGCTCGGGCAGGTCGTCACGAATTTCCTGAATTTCGCGAAGCCGACTCAGCTCGCACTGGCGCAGGTCGACATGGCGGCGCTGGCAGAGCGCGCGGCAGACGAGATCCGCGCGGAAGCGGCCGCGCGGCGGGGCGCGGTCGCCGTCCGCGGCGAGTTCGGCTCGGTTGAGGGGGATGAGGTCCTGTTGCGGCAGGCTCTCAGCAATCTGTGCCGCAACGCGCTCGAGGCCTGCACCGGTGCCGATGTCTCACCGCAGATCGTCGTCGAAGGCGCGATCGATCGCGGACAGGGACAGCAGCGCATCTCGGTGACGGACAACGGTCCGGGCCTCGACGAAGCGAGCGCCGCGCGTGTTTTCCGCCCTTTCTTCACGACAAAGCTGCACGGAACCGGCCTCGGCCTCTCGCTCGTGCAGAAAGTGATCGTGACGCACAACGGCCGGATCTCCGTCCAGCCGCGTCCGGGCGCCGGCGCTCGCTTCCTCGTCACGCTTCCTCTGATGCCGCAGTCGTAGACGGGCGGTGCGTGTGCGGAGCGCGGGGTGCGGAGTGCGGGGTGCGTTGCAGATCCTGCTTCTTCATCCGCGACCGCGCGCCGCAAATCCTACGTACTTTCTGGACGTCCCGCCAATTCGCTCGCAAGAACCATAGGAAATCTGATGCCTGTCCTGCCGACGCGTCCAGGTGCGTCCCTTGCAGACACGACTCGGCGAGTTGAATCGTGTCGAAGTTCCCATTTAGCACGCCCACGCCCGCCCTCACGCCGCACCCCGCCTCAGGGTTCAGCCTCATCGAGGTCCTCGTTGCCGCCGCGCTCCTTATCGTGGCCGCGGCAGGTGTTGGCCAACTGCTGGCGCTGGGCCTGCAAACGACCGAGAGCGGACGCGAAACGACGAGCACTGGTGCGCTGGCATCCCAGAAGATGGAGCAGCTTCGTTCCCTGACGTGGACGTACGACGAAGCGGGCGCACCGAGTTCGGATGCCTACACCGATCTGAGTCGCGATCCGCCCGCGTCGGGTGGCCGCGGGCTCGATCCCTCGCCGCCAGGGACGCTCGATCGCGATGTCGCCGGATACGTCGACTACCTCGATGCACGCGGGAGGTGGATCGGTGCAGGTCCGGATCCGCCTCCGGACGCGATGTTCGTCAGACGCTGGGCGATCCAGACGCTTGGCGACGATCCGCAGGATACGCGTGTGTTGATTGTGCTCGCGGCTGTGGTCACGGAGGATCGAGCAGCGATCGGGACGGGTGTGTCGCGGGCGCGCCTGCCGCGCGATACCGTTCTGGTGTCGCTCGAGACGAGACAGCGTGGAGTGTCATGGTGAACGCCATGCGCAGGGAACAGGGGTTCACCCTGATCGAAGTCCTCGTCGCGGCGGCAGTCCTGATGGCGCTGTCTGCGACTGCCGTGGCACTGGCGCGGGCGGCGCGAACCGCTTCGGCCGCGGTGGGCGACATGAGCGACGTCCAGCAGCGGTTCCGCGTCTCGGCGGACCTCATTCAGCACGACATGTCGCTCGCAGGGGCGGGCACCGGCACGGGAGGACCGCTCATTCGCTTCCTGCCCGCGCTGCGTCCGGGAGCGGGCGTTGCGGGCGACACGGACCTCACGTTCGCCGCGGACCGACTCACGGTGTTATACGTGCCGCAGACCGCCGCGGACGCCGTCCTTGCCACCGCGGTGCCCGCGACGCTGACGACGGTGGCCGTTTCGGGAGGTGCGTGTGCTCGCGATGCTGCGTGCGGTTTCGCTGCGGGTATGCAGACGCTCGTCTACGACGCACGCGGGCCCGGTTTTGGCTACGACGTGTTCGTGGTCGCCGACGCGTCGGGCGGCGTGCTCACGCGGACGTCGGGCACGTTCGCGCGCGTCTACTCGCCGTCCGCGCAGGTGAGCGAGGTGGTGCAGCGCACCTACTACCTCGATACGTCCGGCCCCGGCCCGCCGCGGTTGATGCGCGGCGACGGCCGCTCCGCATTCCCCGTCGTGGACGGCATTCAGGCGCTCTCGTTCCGCTACTTTGCGGATCCCGATCCGTCGAGCGTCTCGCCTGCCGGCGCTGCGGACGGAACGTGCGTCTACGGCGCCGGTTCGCCGCCGGTGCCGCTGCTGTCGCCGCTGGGTGGCGTGTCGCTTGCGGAGCTGACCGCGGCGGAATTGACGGACGGTCCGTTCTGCGGCATCGCGCCGAACCGGTTCGACGCCGACCTGCTGCGCGTTCGGCGTGTCCGTGTGTCCCTGCGCGTCGATCCGCCGCCCGATTCCGCGGGGCGGCCGTCGCCCGCGATGGAGCTCTCGTTCGACGTGTCACCGCGCAACCTGAATGCCTGGCGTTGAACCCGAACCCTGAACGTTGAACCATGAACCCAGCGAACCAGACCCTGCACGCCGAACCCCGAACCCCGAACGTGGGCAGCTCGGCGACCGGCATCGCCCTCGTCGTCACGCTGCTCCTCACCAGCCTGCTGACGACCCTCGGCCTCGCGCTCATGCTGCTGAGCACCGGCGAGAGCTGGCTGAGCACTGCGTACCGCACGTCCCAGGAGCTGTCGTATGCGGCTGACGCCGCCGTCGCGCGCGTGCAGATCGATCTGACCCGCGCGGCCGACTGGACGCCGCTGCTGTCCTCGTCCGGTGCCCCATCGTCCTTCAACGACGGCTCGGCCCAGCCGCGCCTGACGGACTCGACGACCCTCGATCTGGACGCGGAAACCCGTGCCTTGCAGGCAAAGTCTGACGCGTTGTACGGCTCCAGTGATCCGGACCGCCCGATGTGGCGGCTCTACGCACACGCGCCACTGTCGACGCTCACGGCCGGTTCTCCGGCGCCCCCGATCTACCTGGCCGCCTGGATTGCCGATGATCGCGAGGACGGAGACGGAAATGCGCTGGCGGACGCAAACGGCCGCCTGTATGTGCACGCGGAGGCGTTCGCGCCTGCCGGTGCGCGCCGAGGCATCGAAGCCACGTTCGGCCGTACGGCTGCGGTTGGCCCGTCCGGCTCACCGTCGGCCGTGCAGATGCTGGCCTGGCGGGAGTTGCGATGAAGCCAGTTGGACCTGCCGGAACTCTGCTACACTCTCGCTACACGATGATCGCGGATTCGTGCTGCGCCAGCCGAGCGCCCCTCCGGCTCTGCTCCGTTGCCATCGCCATCGCGGGTTCGGCGATCGCCTTCGCGCAGGACGGGCCCACGCTCGCGGACATCGCGCGCAAAGCGCAGGAGCAACGCCAGCGGGCGGTTACCCGGGTCTACACGAACGACGACCTGAAGACCCAGGGACTTCCTGCTCCCGCCCCGACGCCGGCAGCTGCACCACAGGTGAAGAGCGACACCGCCGCGCCGTCTGCGGCCGAAAAGCCCGCGCCGGCGGGTGCCGATACGGAAGACGCGTGGCGCGCGCGTATCGTGCGGGCCCGGGATGATCTTCACCGGAACGAGGTCTTTGCCGAGGCGCTCCAGAGCCGAATCAACGCGCTGACCTCCGATTTTGCCGCCCGCGACGATCCGGCCCAGCGCGCGCAGCTCGCCGACGATCGCCAGAAGGCGCTGGAGGAGCTCGAGCGCGTGAAGAAGGACATCGAGACCAGCCGCAAGGCTGTCGCCGACATCGAGGAGGAGGCGCGCAAAGCCGGGGTCCCGCCCGGCTGGCTGCGCTGAACGCGGTTTCCATTGGTTCCCCCGCCGGCGCAGATTCTCATCGTCGAAGACAAGGACTCGCTGCGTACGATGCTGCGGCACGCGCTCGAGCGGCAGGGGCATGGTGTGCTCGAAGCGCGCGATCAGCCGGAGGCCGGGCGGCTGCTGCAGCAGGCGCAGCCGGCGCTCGTCCTCTCGGATCTGCGGCTCCCCGAGGGTGACGGCTTTGGCGTGCTCCGCGCGGCGAAGGAGATCGATTCCGACATCCCCGTCATCGTGATGACGGCGTACGGCAGCATCGAGGACGCCGTCGCCGCCATGAAGGAAGGCGCGATGGACTTCCTCGCGAAGCCCGTCGATCCCGATCATCTGCTCCTGCTCGTTGCGCGCGCGCTCGAGCAGCGGCGAATCGTCGCGGAGAATCTGTTGTTGAAAGAGGAGCTGGCTGTGCGGCGCGGCGCGCCGCAGCTCGTGGGCGAAGATGCGTCGCTGCGCAAGGTGTTTGCTAGACTGCAGCGCGCGGCGGCGACGGATACGACCGTGCTGCTCGAAGGCGAGAGCGGCACGGGCAAGGAGCTCTTCGCGCGATCGCTGCACGTGCTCAGTCCGCGCGCCGACGCGCCGTTCGTCGCCATCAATTGCGCCGCCATTCCGGAGACGCTGCTCGAGACCGAGCTGTTCGGGCACGAGAAGGGCGCGTTTACCGGCGCCGTAGCCCGGAAACCCGGGAAGTTCGAGATGGCGCACCGCGGCACGCTCTTCCTCGACGAGATCGGCGATCTGCCGCTCGCCCTCCAGGCGAAGATTCTGCGCGCGCTGGAAGAAAAGCGTTTCGAGCGCGTCGGGGGGACCGCGTCGGTGCAGGTCGACGTGCGGCTCGTCGCGGCCACCAATCGCGGGCTCCGCGCGGCCGTTGCGGCCAGGCGGTTCCGCGAGGATCTCTATTTCCGCCTCTCGGTGTTTCCGATTACCGTGCCGCCGCTGCGCGATCGGCCTGGCGACATTCCGTTGCTCGCGCGGCACTTCGTCGAGCGGTTCTGCCGCGACATGAAAAAGAAGACGCTGGCGCTCTCGCCTGCGGCGTTCGAGCAGCTCCAGAGCTACCGCTGGCCGGGGAACGTTCGTGAACTGCAGAACTGCATCGAGCGCGCGGTAATCCTCGCGGAGGGCGAAGCGATCCAGCCGCGGCACCTGAACCTCTCGTTCGCGCAGCCCGCGCCCCAGGAGGCGCCGTCGCCGTGGACGCAGCTCGACATCTCCGGCAGCCTGGCGGAGGCGACGCGGCGGATCACGGGAGAACTGGAACGAGTGAAGATCGAAGACGCGCTGCGCGAAGCAGGCGCCAACAAGGGACGCGCCGCCGAGCTGCTGCAGATTAGCTACAAGATGTTCGCGGCCAAGCTGAAAGAGCACGGCCTCGAAACCTCGAGCTCCTGAGGCTTCAGTCCTTCAAACCCACTTCACGGAGCGCGGTGCCGATCTCGTCCTCGGTCACGTCTCCAGCCACCTCACAGGATCCGATGGCACACGGCAGCACGAAATGAAGCCGCCCCGCAATCACCTTCTTGTCCCGTCCGATCGCTTCCATTACGTGTGAGACGGAGAGGTCCGCGACGGCGGGCAGCGGCCCCATCTGCCGGATCAGCGCGGCGAGCTGATCGCGATCGCTCTCCGGCATCAGCCCGCGCGCGACGCCGATCTGCGCGGCCGTCAGCATTCCGTACGCGACCGCTTCGCCGTGGCGGAAGCGCCGGTACTTGGTCACGGCTTCCAGCGCGTGCCCCGCGGTGTGTCCGAAGTTCAGCGTGCGGCGCAGCCCCTGCTCACGTTCGTCCTCCTCGACGATGCGGCCTTTGATCGCGCAGGATTCGGAGATGACCGGCATCAGGACGGCGGCGTCGCGCGCGAACAGGGCGTTGAGGTTCGACGCGACGCGATCGAACAGTGGCCGGCTCGCGATGATGCCGTACTTAATCACCTCGTACAGACCGGCACGGAACTCGCGCCGCGGGAGTGTGCCGAGCAGCAGCGGATCGACGGCGACGAGTGCAGGAGGATGGAACGCGCCGATCAGGTTCTTCCCCAGGGTGTGGTTGACGCCGACTTTGCCGCCGATCGCGCTGTCGACCTGTGCCAGCAGCGTCGTCGGCACCTGGACAACGGGAATACCGCGCAGGTAGGTGGCCGCCGCGAAGCCGGCGACGTCACCCACGACCCCGCCCCCGATGGCGAGAATCGCGCTCGATCGATCCGCGCGCGCGCGAATCAACCCTTCGTAGATCTTGCCGACCGTCTGCAGGTGTTTGAAGCGCTCGCCGTCCGGGATCAGAATGGGATCCTCGGCGGTGAGTCCGCCGAGCGCCCTCTCGTGAAATCTCCAGACGACCGGATTCGACACGAGGAAACGCCGCGCCGGAAGGCGTGCGTCACCGAGCAGCGTGTCGATCTGCGCGGAGACGCCCGGCGCGATGTGCACCGCATAACTTCCGCTGCCGCTGCCAACCTGGAGGCGAACCGGAGCGTTGGCCGCGGTAGAGGATGAGGACATGTCCGGGTGCTTTCGTAGCGCGCAACTTTAGTTGCGCGTGGGGTAGGATAACAAAGATTTGCAGAGCGCAGAGGCCGACGTCCTCATCATCGGCAGTGGGATCGCGGCGCTGCGTGCGGCGATCGCGCTCGAGGGGGCGGGCGACGTTCTGATCCTCACGAAGGCGGATCCTCGCGAAGGCAACACCGGCTACGCGCAGGGAGGCATCGCCGCCGCCGTCGGGCCCGATGATTCTCCCGCGACGCATCGAGACGATACGCTCGCGGCAGGGGATGGCCTCTGCGATGCGCGCGCGGTGACGGTGCTCGTCGAGGACGGCCCGCGCTACGTTCGGGAGCTGCTCGAGTGGGGTGCTGCGTTCGATCGCGATCCGGACGGACGTCCGTCGCTTGCGATCGAAGGCGCGCACAGCGTCCGCAGGGTCCTCCACGCGCACGACGCAACCGGCCGCGAGATCGGGCGCGTCCTGTGGGAGCGCGTCTCGCGCATGCCGAGCGTGCGCGTGCACGCGAACGGCCGTGCCGTCGCGGCGATCATCGAGGGCGGCCGCTGCGCAGGCGTGCGGTTCCTGCAGCAGGACGGCACGATCGGCTCGGTCCGTGCAGCGTGCACGTTGTGTGCGACCGGCGGAGCGGGGCAGGTCTATCGCGAGACGACGAACCCGCCCGTGGCGACAGGCGATGGCGTCGCGATCGCATACCTGGCGGGCGCCGCAGTCGCCGATCTCGAGTTCGTGCAGTTTCATCCGACGGCGCTGCACGTGAAGGGGCAGCCCAGGTTTCTGCTGTCGGAAGCACTGCGCGGTGAAGGCGCCCGGCTCCTGAACGCGAACGGCGAGGCGTTCATGATGCGGATCGATCCGATGGGCGATTTGGCGCCGCGCGATCGCGTGTCGCGCGGCATCGCGCGCGAACGGGATCGAACCGGCGGCGAGGTGTACCTCTCGCTCGCGCATCTCGATCCGGGTTTCGTCCACGCGCGCTTCCCGCTGATCTCGGAAGCCTGCCGCAGGGCAGGGCTGGATCTCGCGCGGGATCCGATCCCGGTGGGGCCCGCCGCGCATTACGTGATGGGCGGCGTCGTCACCGATCTCGATGGCCGCACGTCCATTCCCGGGCTCTTCGCGGCAGGCGAGGTGGCGTGCACCGGCGTCCACGGCGCGAATCGCCTGGCGAGCAATTCGCTGCTCGAGGGGCTCGTGTTCGGCGCGCGCGCCGGCCTGGCGATGCGCGCCGACCCGGTCCGTCCGTTCGACCCGGCCGTCGCCGCGTCCTTCGATCGGGCCGAACGTTCCGTCGAGGCGGACGTCCGGGGCGAGGAGTCGACCGCGGCGGAGGTGCAGGATCTGATGTGGCGCGACGTCGGGCTGTTCCGCGACGCCGCGCCGCTGACGAGCGCGGTCCGGCGCCTCGATGCCGCCTGGCAGCAATCGGCCGCGCGGGCGGAAGCGCGGGCTGATGGCCTCTCGGCCGACGACTGGCGTGTGATCAGCCTGGTCACCGTCGGACGCCTCATCGCGCGCGCGGCGCTGCGGCGCGAGGAGAGCCGCGGCGGACATTTCAGGCTCGATTACCCCGAGCGGGACGATCAGCGCTGGCAACGCAGGATCGTGGAAACAAGATGGTGAACATGGCCGACAAAGCAGAAACGAAGGGGGCCGTCACGGAGATCACTCCGCAGTCGGAGAACTTCTCGCAGTGGTACCTCGATGTCGTCCGGCGCGCGGAGCTGGCGGACTACACCGAGGTCAAGGGCTGCATGGCGATCCGCCCGTACGGCTACGCGATCTGGGAGCTGATCCAGCAGGCGTTCGATCGCCGCTTCAAGGCGACGGGCCACGTGAACGCGTACTTCCCGCTGTTCATTCCCTCGGGTCTCCTCATGAAGGAGAAGGAGCACGTCGAAGGGTTCGCGCCGCAGGTCGCGTGGGTCACGCGCGGCGGCGACGAGGAGCTCGCTGAGCCGCTCGTCGTCCGCCCGACGTCCGAAGTGATCATCGGGACGCTCTACGCCAAGTGGATTCAGTCCTGGCGCGACCTCCCGGTCCTGATCAACCAGTGGGCCAACGTGGTTCGGTGGGAGAAAGTGACGCGGCCGTTCCTGCGCACGACGGAGTTCCTCTGGCAGGAAGGGCACACAGCGCACGAAACCGCCGAGGAGGCGCAGGAGGAGACCCTGAAGATCCTCGCGCTCTACAAAGAGTGCGCGGAGACCGAGCTGGCGATCCCCGTCGTCGACGGACAGAAGAGCGAGAGCGAGAAGTTCGCCGGCGCCTCGCGCACCTACTCGATCGAGGCGCTGATGGGCGACGGCCGCGCGCTGCAGGCCGGGACGTCGCACAACCTGGGACAGAACTTCGCGAAGGCGTTCGAGATCCAGTTCCAGGGGCGCGACAAGACGCTGCAGTATGTCTGGACCACGTCCTGGGGCGTGTCGACGAGGTTGATTGGCGGCGTCATCATGACGCACGGCGACGATAGCGGGCTGATCCTGCCGCCGCGCATCGCGCCCTACCAGGTCGTCATCGTGCCGATCCCGCGCGGGAACTGGCAGGAGACCGTGCTGCCGAAGGCGAAGGAGATCCAGCAGACGCTCGAAGCCCAGGGCATCCGCGTCATGCTCGACGCGCGCGACGCCTACACGCCCGGCTGGAAGTTCGCCGAGTGGGAGCTTCGCGGCGTGCCGCTGCGCATCGAGATCGGCCCCAAGGACATCGAAAAGTCCGCTGTCATGGTGGCGCGGCGCGACACGCGCGAGAAGAGCTCGCTGCCGGTGGCGGGACTGGGCGAGGCGATCGAGACGAAGCTCGACGAGATTCAGAAAGCGCTCTTCGATCGCGCGCTGGCGTTTCGCGAAGAGCACACGACGCGCGTCACCTCGTACGACGAGTTCAAGGCGGTCATGGAAGGACGGCCCGGGTTCGTGATCGCCGGCTGGTGCGGATCGGAGGAATGCGAGGCGCTCATCAAGGCGGAAACGCAGGCGACCCTGCGCAACATTCCGTTCGCGTCCGCCAACGTGTCTGGTACGTGCGTCAAGTGCGGCCGGCCGTCTTCGGCGGAGCCGTGGTTCGCGAAAGCGTATTGAACAGCCGTCGGCCGTGATCTGTGCGCAGGCCTCGAATACTACACGCGCCCCATCAGCTCCGCCGCTGCGGTCGGCCACCGCGCCATCAGGCGCTTGATCGCGGTGTGCCGCCGCGTCAATCCCTCGCGATGGACGATCGCGCGAAACGCGCCGGCGAGGTGATCGCGCCACCAGGGATCGCTGCTGCGCGATGACGCATCGTACGCGGCGGCCAGCGGCTCGAGGCAGGACGCGTCGCCGATTTCCTCGAGCGCCGCGAGAAAGCCGACGGGCAGCCGCTCGGGGGCGAGCAGGCTGTCCTTCAGATCGTAGAGCGCCAGCCGGCTGCCGCGCGCGGCAAGCGCCTGGTGCAGCATGCCGCGAACGATGCGCCACTCCGCACGCCGCGATGGATCGTCTTCGCGCGTCTCTTCTGCTCTGATCGCGTCGATCAGGCGCTGCAGCTCCGTCAGGCGCGCTCCGGCCGCATGCTCCGCGACGAGATGTTTCAGAGCGTCGGGCGAGGGCAGGTCTCCTGCGGCCGCGTCCTCCAAGGCGGAACCGTGCTGCGGTCCCTCGTCTCCACCCGCGTGGCGTCGTACAACGGGGTCGCGATCGCGGCCGAGCCGCTGACGCAGCGGATTCACGATTTCAGGGTCGAGATCGCGCAACGCATCGAACGCGCAAATTCGCATCGCGTCCGGCAGCGGTGAATCGAGTGCGTCGGCGACCAGCGCGTCGAGCGCGTCGCGCGCGGCATCCGCGTCAGGCGCGTTGAGGAAACTGCGAAGGACGCCGAGTGTTTCGTCGAGCAGGGGAGAAGCGGTGGAGCTGGCGAGAACCTCTCGCGCGAGGCGCACCGCGCGGGGATCGCCGCCCCCCTCGAGCGCGCGGAGGATACCCAGCCGCGTGCGCGGGCGATCCGCATCGGCATACGCGCGGACCAGGTGATCGGCGGCGCGACGGCCGAGCACCGCGAGCCGTGCGATCGCGGCCTCGCGCGCGATGTCCTCTCCGGCCAGCGCGTCGATGAGCTGACGAATCTCCTGGCCGGAGGAAGGACGAATCGGCATTCACGCGGCGTTCAGCGGCTGATGCGGACCACCAGTGCCGCGCGGCGGTTGAGACGACGCGTCTCTTCGCGCGAGTTGTCGTACTTCGGCCGCTCCTCGCCGTAGCTCACCGTGCGCAGCCGGTCGGCGCCAATCCCGCGGCTGGTCAGGTAGTCGCGCACCGCCGTCGCGCGCCGCTCGCCCAGTGCCAGGTTGTACTCCGCCGTCCCGATGTTGCACGTGTGTCCTTCGATCTCGATCCGCAGGTCCGGGTTCTCCTGCAGCGTGCGCACCGCTTCATCGAGCGCCCGCGTCGCTTCCGGCCGCAGGCTGTAGCGGTCGAAGTCGAAGTGCACGTCCTCGAAGA
>JAICSD010000547.1 GCA_025937075.1 Vicinamibacteria bacterium
GGCGTGGCGCTCGCTCTCGTTGTCGCATTCGCGTTCACGCCCTATCGCGTCGGCTACGCGTCGAACCTCGATCTTCGGATGCCGCTCGTCGCCTTGTTCGTCGCGATGGCGGCTCTCGAGACGCGCCCGGAGCGCTCCCTTGCCGTGGGTGCGACGCTGATGCTCCTGCTGCTGTTTCGTGTCGGCACGACGACCCGGCACTTCCATCGAGGCAGCGCGGAGCTGGAGCGGATGAGGGCAGACCTCGCCGTCGTGCCGCCCGATGCGCTGGTGTTTACCGCGACCGATCCGGGCGCGCATGTGTGGATGCCGAGTGAGTGGAATCCGCCGCTCCCGCACGCCAGCGAGCTGCTGCTGCTCAGGGAGCCGTACTTTTCCGAGTCACTGTTCACGCATCCGACGCAACAACCCTTGATCCGCACCCGCGCGTTCTCGCGACTGGACGTCGGCGATATCAACGAGGCGTCGGAGACGGAACTCGACAGCTACGCGGTTCGGATGACGTCCATCCTCACGGCAGCGCGACGGACTGAACCCGCGTACGTGTATCTGCTGAAGGGACCGCGAGCGCCTCAGCCGACCGCGTGCTTCGACGTGGTGCTGGACCGTCCGCGATACGCGATCTATCGCCTCGTTCGCTAAATCGCCTGTTGCGCGCGGAGGAAACCGTCCGCCGTGATAGGCTCTGCCCTCTCCGGGGCTGGAGGCCACTCCCGCGTGCCGGAACTCAGACTGTGGAGGCTGCCATGATTTCGAGCGTTGCGTTCGCGACGATCGTCCTCCTGCTCTCCGCTTCCACGGCGTCCGCGAACGGCGCCTGCGACGTGCCGGATGAGCTGACGCGCGAGCAGAAGCTGCGCTGCCTCGCTGTCAGCGGCGCGATGCTGGAACAGCCCACGCTGACGCTCGAGCAGCTTCAAAAAGGACCCGGGTTCGATCCGGCGGACCCCGCCGGCTCGCGCCACCTGTATTTCACCCGCGACGACACGCTGACCTGCTACTTCCGCCCGTACTTCGCGTTCATCCGCGACAAGGGCCAGAGCCCGAAGTTCCTCTGCTGG
Organism: Vicinamibacteria bacterium; assembly: GCA_025937075.1. Next base: position 1,062 of record JAICSD010000547.1, read on the forward strand.
GTCCTCGACCCGGCCCGCGCGGTCGTCGATCGCGCCGGACGGAAGATCGACGCCGGCGACGTGCAGGTCGTCGTGCGGAAGGGACACGGCGGAGAGCTGTCCGCCCGCAGCGATCGGGACAACGCACACCGGCTCGACGCGGACCAGGTGAAGATCAACTATCTGGTACCGCCGTATCCGAACCATAGCCGCCGCGACAACGAGGTCTTCACGCAGGTTGCCGCCACGAGGTTGCTCTGGGCGCTCGGGTTTCCCGCAGACTCCCAGTACTCCGCGCGTGCGGTCAACTGCGTCGGCTGCAGCGCCGATCCGTTCAAAGACAACCTGAAAGAGAACACGTCCGCGCTCCGGGATCGCGCGGTCGCGTTCAAGATCGCCGCCGTCGAGCGGCTGTTTCCCGGAGACGCGCTCGACGTGGATGACGACGACACGTGGTCGTGGACGGATGCGGCGCAGCTCTATTCAGGATCGTGGACACGCGATCAGAAGGTGGCATTCGATGCCTATCGGTTGGCGCTCGGAATGCTCGCGTACCACAACGCGCTCGATTCGCAGAACCGCCTCATCTGCGCGGAATGGAAGACCGGTGCCGCGGGTCCACGCGTCTGCTCGCGCGTCGTGATGATGGTGCAGGACGTCGGCTCGACGTTCGGCAAGCCGGGCTCGTTCGGCAACTCGCGCGGCGACTTCAGCGAC
>JAICSD010000424.1 GCA_025937075.1 Vicinamibacteria bacterium
CTCCATCCCCAACGCCGAACCCATCACCGCCCTCTCCGGCGCCAACGCCAAGGCCACCGGCACCCTCGCCGTCTCCGACGCCAACGCCGTCGCCAACGCCGGCTCCCTCGCCTGCGCCGGCTCCCTCGCCTGCGCCAGCACCTGGCGAACGGGTCGACCTCAAGGGCGACGTGTCAGGCTTGCACGGATCGTGTCCGAACGTCACGTTCGCGCTCAGCGGCTACACCGTCGTGGCGAACCGGAACACCGAGTTCAAGAAGGACGCGTGCGGGGCCCTGAAGAACGGCGTGAGCGTCGAGGTCAAGGGAACGACTCAGGCGGACGGAACCGTCAGCGCGTCGCGGATCGAGGTCAAGAAGGACAAAGACGAGGGCGACGACGATGGTCAGGGAGAGTGATATCGACGACTGGCTGGGATTAGGGATTAGGGATTAGGGATTAGGGATTCGAACACCGCTGTTCCCGTATCTGCCTGACCTTGTCCTGAAACACCGCGACCCACGCGTCGACACCCGAATACGACTTGCCGGACGCGGGATCGCGCCATTGCGCCGGCTCTCCCATCCGATCGACACGCGAGGCTTCGAAGATCGCGCGGATATGTTCCGGCGACATCCGGTCCAACCGCGCCGCCAGGAGCTGCCGCCCGGCTTCGCCGATGCGCGGGTGTCCGCGCGAGTCGTCGCCGGCCGCGCTCGAGACGGTAATGTTGCCGCGGCACTCGACGGGCTCCGACCGCGACACCTTGTCGAAGATCCGCTCCGCCGCCCATGCCTTCAGATTCATCTTCGCCGTCTTGTTCGACGACAACTTGCCGGCGCCGCCGAAGGTCGCGCCGATGTCCTGCAGCGTGACTGCCGCCTCTCCGCCGCAGGCGTGCGCGCCGGGACGCTCCAGCAGAACGGGAGCGGACGGCTCTGTTGTGGATTCCACATCGCCCTGGTCCGTTTGCACGCGGCCGCGGCACACGAGGCGTTGTTGCGATCGCTTTCGGTCCCCATGCTGGATGAATACGCCGAGCAGACTCAGGGCGTCGAAATGCGTCCATTGGCGGGCGTGGGCGGCGCCGCTGGTCAAGGCGTCGATCGCGACCTCCAGCTCCCCGAACGTCCACCCCTGGTCCGGATCGACCGATGACGTGATGAGCGCACCGTCGAAGTGCGGTTCGTACGCGGCGATGTACTGGCGCGTCGCGCGCGGACCGGATCCGCTCATGGAATTGGCAGGGCACTCGCGGCAGGTGATCGCGATCGAGAACATCGCGTCTGCGTCGAAGCCGAGCGCCCACAGCAGCCGCGTCGCGGCCACTTCCGCGAACACCTCGCGGTTGCCGTGTTCCGTCGCATCGTAGTACTTGACGCGCAGCAGGCGCCCATCGCCGGTGCGGCACGCGAACTTCGGCGTATGCCCTCCCAGCGCCTCTCCGGGCTCCTCGAACGTGCAATCGATCGCTTCCGCGAATGACGGGCGCGGAATCGCATTCGGCAGGGGCGCGGGCGGCCCCTGCTTGATCATCCGCGGCGTGAGCTCGCCGGGATCGTGCCAGATCACGGCGTTCGCCAGATAGCGCGCGCGTTCCGCGGCGTGCGTCTGGATCCACCCGGGCGTCTGCTGTGGAGCGGCCTCCAGCGCTGCGACTATCAGAACAGCGGCGAGACGTGTGAGCGACCGAGCGATGAACGCATGCCGTCATCGATGAGGCGGAACCGAACCGTGTAAAAACGACGCGGGGGTCTGACCCCGTACTCGGGGCTTCCGGGGTCAGACCCCGTACCCGGCGCTGTATTCTCCCCTAGATCATGACGCGCGCGGAGATGCTCAATCGCCTGGACGCCCACCGCGGAGCCTGGGACACCATCGTCATCGGCGGCGGGGCAACGGGAGCCGGCGTCGCGGTCGACGCCGCGTCACGCGGCTACAGCGTGCTCCTGCTGGAGCGCAGCGATTTCGGCAAGGGCACGTCCAGCCGCAGCACGAAGCTCGTGCACGGCGGCGTCCGGTATCTCGAGCAGGGCAACATCTCGCTCGTGATGGAGGCGCTGAAGGAGCGCGGCATTCTTCGCGAGAATGCGCCTCACCTCGTCGGCAACCTGCCCTTCGTCGTGCCCAATTACGACTGGTGGGAAACACCCTTCTACGGCATCGGCCTGAAGATCTACAACCTGCTCGCGGGAAAGTACGGGTTCGGTGAGTCGTCGATCCTCTCGCGCGACGAAACGCTGCGGCGGCTGCCGACGATCCGCACCGACGGTCTCCGCGGCGGCGTTGTCTACTACGACGGCCAATTCGACGATGCACGGCTGCTGATCCATCTCTTGCGGACGGCGGCGTCGTTGAGCGCGACACTCGTGAACTACTGCGAGGTGACGGAGCTGACGACGAGCGCCGACGGTACTGTCGATGGCGTCGTTGCGTCGGACATCGAGTCGGGGCGCGTGTTTCGTGCGCAGGGCAGGGTCGTGATCAATGCGACCGGTCCGTTCGCCGACGGAGTGCGCCGCATCTCCGATCCTGGCGCGCCGAGGCTGATCGCGCCGAGCCAGGGGATCCACCTCGTGTTCGACCGATCGTTCCTGCCGGTCGACAACGCGATCATGGTGCCGCACACGAAGGACGGCCGGGTGATGTTCGCGATCCCGTGGCACGGGCACACGATCGTCGGCACGACCGATACGGCGATCCCGGAGCCCGTCGAAGAGCCTCGGGCCCTCGAGAGCGAGATCGGCTTCATCCTCGAAACCGCCTCGCTCTACCTGCACAAGCCGCCCACGCGCGCGGACGTCCTCAGCGTCTTCGCCGGCATCCGTCCGCTCGTGAAGAGCGGCGACAGCCGGGTGACCGCGGCCCTCTCGCGCGACCACACGATTCACATCGATCGATCGGGTCTCCTCACCACCGCCGGCGGCAAGTGGACGACCTACCGGCACATGGCCGAAGACACCGTGAACGAGGCGGCGGAGCTGGCGCGATTACCCGAGCGTCCGTCCCCGACGCGCACGCTGCGCATTCACGGCTACGATGCCGACGCGAAGCGCTTCGGCGCGCTGGCCGTTCATGGTTCCGACGCCGAGCGCATCCGCGATCTCTGGCACGCCGATGCGAGCCTCGCGGAGCCGCTGGACGCGGCGCTGCCCTATACGCGCGCCGAGGTCCTCTGGGCGGCGCGCATGGAGATGGCGCGCACGGTGGAGGACATCCTGGCGCGCCGCTGCCGCGCGCTCTTCCTCAACGCTGCCGCCGCGGTCCGGATGGCCCCGGCGGTGGCGTCGCTCATGGCGCAGGAGCTTGGCCGCGATCGGCGCTGGGAAGAGGCGCAGATCGCAGGGTTCAATCAGGTGGCGGCGGGCTACTTCGCGAATCCCTAATCGCTAATCCCCAATCGCTAATCCCCAATCCCGAATCGCCAATCCCGAATCGCCAATCCCGAATCCCGAATCTCCATGCCGAATCCCGCTCATTTCGCGAAGATGCTCTCGAGCAGCTCATATCGCGCGCGATGGGCGTCCGCTTGCGCTCTCGATGTGACGTCGATGTGCATCACCTGCTCACCGTTGCCGGCGTTCACCGCCGGCCACTTCGGCAGCCCGGGCCCGTTCGGATCGCCTGTCTTGACGAAGTTCGCGAAGTAGCCCAGAAACGTGCCGGAGACTTTGTCGTCTTCGGGCGTCCAGGCGTAGACCCTGTTGGTGGCGAGGTTGCCCATCGCATACTCGATGTCGGCCGAGTGGACCGCTCCCCGCGGCGCGGGCGGACGCGGCGCCGCGGCCGCTTGCTCGCCCCGAATCACGCCGCCGGCGAGCCCCGGCACGGCATTCCCCATCTCCGGCCTCATCGGCGGACGCGGGTGCGAGTAGTAGTAGCGATAGACAGGCTTGCCGCCGGTCTTCGCCTGGAGATCGATCCATTTCCACGTGCTGTAGGCGATGAACTGATCGCCGGCGAGCGCCGTCCCC
>JAICSD010000485.1 GCA_025937075.1 Vicinamibacteria bacterium
GCTCGCGAGGAGCGTCGCCGCCACGACCACCTCCTCGATGGTCTCGTCGGCCGCCTCCTGGCGGTTGAAATAGCGGAAGAACGGCGCCTGCCCGAAATGCGCCAGCGCGCGCCGGATGTCGGACTGGAAGATGACGATGGCCGCGAACGCGACGTAGAACAGCATGTTGCGCACGAGCCAGTTCAGCGTCTGGAGCGGCGCGAGCTGCGACACGTAGAACAGCAGCACGACCAGGAGGGACCCGACGGCCATCTGCACCGCGCGCGTCCCTCTGATCAACTTGAGGAACTCGTAGATCAGCAGCGACACCGCGGCGATGTCGAGGACGTCCCACCAGCCAATGGGCGGTCGGCGGAGAATGTTGGTCAGGTAATCCGGCACCCGGGACTTAGCTTATCCCAGGCCCAGCTCGTTCCAGATCCGGGAGGGATCGTACGCGGTTTCTCTCAGTTGCGTTCAGCCGTCGGCGCGATCCGCTTCCGTCAGGGCTCGGTCGAGCAGATCGAGGACACCGATGGTCGACGCCGCGTGTCTCAGATAGTCACGGTCCAGGCGCGCTTGCTGCACGAGCGCGATACCGAGAACATCACGCCACTGCCGATCGGATCGTTCTGCCCCGAGGCGGAACCATCGAAGCTTCTGCAGCAGGATGTCCTCCGCGGTGTAGATGTACAGCTCGCCGCGGGGCGGAACGCCGACAGAGATCTTCTGCCGCCGATCCATCTGCCGCGCCTCGATCGGCGTCGCGCCCATCACGAACAGATCCACTTTCGTCGCGGACGGCAGGTGAATGATGTTGACGCTGGTTCGATCGCGCACGGCGCGTGCGAACGCATCGGCGTCGGCGTAGAAGTCAGGGCCGAGCGCGTTGAGCACGCATGCGATCGACTCCGCAGGGAGATCCACCATGACGTCCGCATCGAGGGTCGCCCTCGGCTCGCCGCTGACGGAGCTGGCCAGGGAGCCACCGACCACGTAGCGGACTCGACACGCGTCGAGGGCGCCTACGACCACCAGAACGACATCGAGTGGATCCATGACCTCGAGGTGCGGCAACGCGCTGATGTGGACGGAGGCGTCGCGCGCCAACTGACCTCCGAGCTTCAAGCGCACCAGCTCCAGCGCGCACTGGCCGTCCGTAGCACCGGGGTTCCGGTGCCGGACGCCATTGAGGGCAAGCTGCACGATCGCTGCGGATGCCGCAGCGGCCTGCGTGGCCTTCGCGGCACCGGACATCTCGCGCCACAGGCGCACCTGCCGAGCCTCGGCGTCGGCGGACGTGTCGACGCTGAGCACTGCGCGCGCTTCCCGCGGCGGTCGCATCACCCTATTCTGCTCCAACGAACGCTGCGGTCCGTATTCGATCCGCGACCCGCACGACGTCCACCATGTGCTTCACGTCGTGGACGCGAACGATATGCGCGCCGAAGAGGACGCTCGCGGTGATCGCAGCGGCTGTGCCCCAGTCGCGATCGACGGCGGCCCGATCGCCGATCGCCGCCTTCAGAAACGACTTGCGCGAAGGTCCCGAAAGGATGGGCCGGTCGAGCGAGGCGAGCGCGTCGAGATGCGCCAGGACCTCGTACGTGTGCTCTGCGCGCTTCGCAAATCCCAGACCCGGATCGAGGACGATCGATTCGCGGCGGATCCCAGAGCGCCGCGCGCGTGCGATGGCTGCCGCCAGCTCCTCCGCGACCTCCCGCGACGCGTCGGCGTACACCGCGAGATCGTACATGCCGCGCGATCGACCGCGCGTGTGCATCAGAACGATCGCGGCACCGCCATCGGCCGCGACGCGCCCCAGCGCGGGCTCGTATTGAAGCCCGCTCACGTCGTTGACGACCGACGCGCCCAGACGGAGCGCCTCCTTCGCCACACTGGCCTTGTAGGTGTCGATGGAAATCGGAATGGCGACGGCTGGCGCGAGCGCCTCGACTACCGGCAAAACGCGCCGCATCTCCTCGTCTGCCGCGAGCGGCTCCGCGCCGGGGCGGGTCGATTCGCCGCCGACGTCGATGATGTCGGCGCCGTTGGCTTCCATCCGACGCGCGGCCGCCACGGCCTCGGCGGGATCGAGATGCTTGCCGGCGTCGGCGAAGGAGTCCGGCGTGACGTTGAGGATCCCCATCACGAGCGTACGGGGACCCAGCACGATCGAATCGCGATTGGGAAGGGGAACCGCGTAGTGGGCGCGCGCGCGCGTGCGCCCTACTCCTGCGGTACGGGCTTGTTCAGCGGCGGCAGCGCCGGCACGATCGCCGGCCGCTCCTTCGGAGTCTTCCGCGCGGCCTCTTCGTTGGCCGCGACCGGCGCCGTCGACGGCTTCAGCTCCTCGAGCGGCAGGCCGTCGATGATCCGGCGGACCTGATCGGCATCGAGCACTTCGCGCGCGAGCAGCGCGTCGGCCATGCGATCGAGCGCGACCTTGTGCTTCTCGAGCAGCTCCTTCGCGCGCTCGTAGTTCATCGTCACGAGCCGCTTGATCTCGTGATCGATCCGGATGGCCGTGTCTTCGCTGTAGTCCTGGTGCTGCGCGATCTCGCGGCCGAGGAAGATCTGCTCTTCCTTCTTGCCGAACGTGAGCGGCCCCAAGGCGTCGCTCATGCCCCACTCGCAGACCATCTTGCGCGCCAGCTCGGTCGAGCGCTCGAGATCGTTGCCGGCGCCCGTCGTCATGCCCCCGTTCGTCAGCTCTTCGGCAAGTCGGCCGCCGAGCAGGATCGCAATCTGATCGTTCAGGTAGTCGCGCGTGTAGTTGAACTTGTCCCCTTCGGGCAGCTGCATCGTCACGCCCAGCGCCATGCCGCGCGGGATGATCGTGACCTTGTGAATCGGATCCGCGTTCGGCAGCACCACCGCGAGGACGGCGTGCCCGGCTTCGTGAATCGCCGTGACCTTCTTCTCCTCGTCGGAGATGATCATCGAACGGCGCTCCGAGCCCATGAGGACCTTGTCCTTCGCGAACTCGAAGTCGCTCATCCGAACGACCTTCTGGTTGAACCGCGCCGCGTTGAGCGCGGCCTCGTTCACCAGGTTGGCCAGATCCGCACCCGAGAATCCGGACGA
>JAICSD010000255.1 GCA_025937075.1 Vicinamibacteria bacterium
ATTCGGCGGTGATTCTCGCATCGGCCGTCGGCTTGAGCATTCTGGGCAGCGTTGGCGGACTCATCACCGCGTCGACGTTTCTGCTGCTGGGCGACAGCGTCCGTCTGCGACTCGTGCCGTGGCTGATCAGTTACGCGGTCGGCACGCTCGTCGGCGTCGCCCTGCTTGCGCTCGTCCCTGAATCGTTGGAGCTGCTGCCGGCGCGTCCCGCAATGCTGACGCTTGCTGCCGGTATCTTGAGCTTCTTCCTGCTGGAGAAGGCCGTGATCTGGCGTCATTGCCACGATGAGGAGGGATGCCGTACGCACAGCTCCGCGGCGTCGCTGGTGATCGTGGGGGACGCGTTCCACACGTTCGTCGATGGCGCGCTCATCGCCGCGGCGGTCCTGACGTCGGTTCCGCTCGGCGTGACCACCGCGATCGCGGTCGCTGCGCACGAGATCCCGCAGGAAGTCGGCGACGTCGCGATTCTGCTGCGCGCGGGCTACTCGCGCGGGCGCGCGTTCGTGCTGAATCTGATGTCGGCAAGCGGCGGGATCGCGGGAGCGGCGGCGATGATCCTCGCATCGCGGCACGTCCCCCAGATCCTGCCATACGTGCTCGCATTCGCGGCGGGGAATTTTCTCTACGTTGCGATGGCCGATCTGATTCCGGGGCTGCACCGCGACAACGGCACGTCGGCCGTCCGTCAGGTGCTCCTCATCGGCGCGGGGATCGGCACGATCGCGATGTTGTGACGCGGCCTGAAAGGCCCGCGCGACGTCGCTACTTCCCCGCGATATAACCGCGCCGCGCGCGGACGTGATACGACGGCTGCCGCACTTCCACACGGATCGTGTGCCACTTGCCATCGTCCGCGCCGGCCGCATACCCGAGATAGTACTGCTTGCTCAGCTCGTCGGCGATGCCGGCGGTCGCGGGATCCAGATCGCGCGGCTGACGGATGATCTCTGTTCGCCCGCCGCTGTCGTCCGTGATATCGCGCAGCGCCGCGACGTTCACGCGATCCTCGGAAGGATTCCGGTATCGAGGATTCCCGCCCGACGGCCCCTGCGGCGGCTGCGGCACGGGACGGCGGCCTCCCGGCGGAAATGGAAACGGAAACGGCACCGGAACGCGCGGCGGCTGGCGTGGTCTCTGCCCACCATAGCTCGCATACGTGGGCATTCCCGGTCCGTCGATCCCGACGGCGTACACGAGCACCTCGGTCTCACGAATCAGACGCTTGAGCGACAGTACGTCGATGTGGCTGTTCGTGTCGTTTCCGTCCGAGATGATGACGACGGCCTTCTTGCGGTTGTGACCGCGCTGCGCGAGCTGCACGGCTTCGGCGACGGTATCGTAGAGGGCCGTTCCGCCACGCGGCTGGATGCGGCCGAGCGACTGGCTGATGCGCCGCTTGTCCTTCGTCCATCCTTCGATCAGCTCCGGCTCGTTGTCGAACCGGTAGAGAAACACTTCATCCTCCGGATCGAGCAGCTGGAACAGAAAGCGATCGAGCGCGTCGCGCGCGGACGACATCTTCTCGCCGTCCATGCTCGCGCTCGTATCGAGCACGATCCCGAGGCTGACCGGCACGCGCTCGCTGCTGAAGTGCGAAATCGACTGCGGCTGGTCGTCGTCGAACACGCGGAAGTCGTCCTTCGTGAGCCCCGGCACGAAACGGCCCGACGCATCCGTGACCGTCGCCGTCACGTTCACCAGGTCCACGCCCGTACGGAACCTGAAGCCCTGCGACTCGTTACCTTGCTGTCCGCTCTGCGTGGACTGCGCCGTCAGCGACGCGATCGTGAGCGCGGCAAGCGCCGCTGATGTCGAAGCCATTCGATGGAAGGCAGTCATGGTTGCGCTCGTCTAACCTCTGGATCCTGCAACGCTGCCGTGCGCCGCGTCCGCCACCGCGCGCGGCTGACGCCGATCCACGTGCGCGATCACGCGTCCGTCCTCACCGCGGAAGCTGATGCGGTACCGCGCGACGGTGCCCGCTGCCGGCACCGATACCACGAACGGCGACTCGTCGCCTGGCGCGAGCGACGTGACGTCGAGCAGCGCCCGGCCGCTCGAGAGAAACGCCCCATTTTCGTCGAACGCGAACGCAGTGACGGTCACGCGCGACTGGGCACTCCCAGTGCGAGGATTCCGCACGAGGCCCGTAATAGTCAACGTGCCCGCATCGCGGGCGTCCCGGAGCGACAGCAGCTCGAGGGCGGCTGGCGGGTGCGCGTCGGCAGAAGCGGTAGAGGCGGCGGCTACGGCGCGATTACGCGCGGCCAATCCGAAGAGCACGACGGATGCGAGCGCGAGCGCCAGCGCTGCCATCACCGCAGCTCGATGTCCCCACGGTGATGAGGTCTCCGGCTGCTGAAAGAGGTGAGCTGCCGAGACGGCTGTGGGCCGATCGCGCTCTTCGCGCAGCGGCAGGTCTATCGGTTCGCGCCGTCGGGGCGGCGGCGTAGCGGTCGTCGGTCGCGGTGACGCGACTCGGCTCGCCGTCGATCGTTCGGTCGTGTAGGTTGCCATCTGCGCCAGCGCGGCAACGCGCGCCTCCGATCGACGCCGTTCGTCGCGGAGCAGACGCCAGACGACGATCGTGAGCGTGCCCGCCATCGCGAGTGAGAGCAATGTGACGCTGATCAGTGTCGTATCCATCGGACTGAGTCTTCTCAATGCCGGCTGCTGACGCGTGTCAATGCCGGCTGGTGGCGCCTGTCGATGCCGAATGTCGAAACTATCTCTATCGCTTACCGCAACTTGAACTCGACGGCCACTTCGACGATGACGTCGACGGGGACGCCCTGACGCCGCGCCGGCGAGAAGCGCCACTGGCGCACCGCGTCGACTGCGCGCGCGTCCAGGCCGCTGCCGAGGCCCTGCAGGATCTTCACGTCGCCGACCGACCCGTCCCGCCGTACGACGATCTCGAGCACGACGTCCCCTTCGACGGAGCGCCGCCGCGCTTCCTCTGTGTAGTCCGGCTTGACCTCGCGCAGCAGGGTTGGCGGTGTAATCCCGCTGCCCGGGCGATAGGGACCTCCGCCCGTCCCGCCGCCCGTCCCTGCGCCGACCCCTGGTCCCGTGCCCTCGCCGACGCCGGTGCCCTGGCCAGTGCCGGTGCCGCCGCCCTCTCCGGAGCCGCGGGTTTCCGGAGCGGGCGGGACGTCCGCCGGTACCCCAGCGCGCTCTCGCGGGTCCGCCGGCACCGGAACGACCGGCGCGACGATGGGCGGAAGTGGCTCAGGTTTTACGGGCGGTGGATCGCTCGCGCGAACAACAGGCGGCGGATCCACCGGTGGCGGCCGGCGGACGGGCAGCGGACTGCGAAGCGTGCTGACGCCCTTTCGCAGCGCAGGTGGTGGTGGGTCGGGGCGCCGCGTGCCGCCCCCGCCGCCTCCGCCCCCCGGGCCCGGTGTCGCCAGGAACACGAGACGTGCAGCCTGCGCCTCACGGGACTGGAATGCCGCTGGCTTCGCGAATCCCATCGAGCCGATCGCGATGATCGCGATCAGCACTAGACCGTGCAGTGATGCGGAGAGGATGACCGGAAGACCCGGGTTCGTGCGCGTCGTATTCTTCGCGCCGAAGAGCGTGCCGCGCGCCCCGGCGCTCGCCTGCCGCAGCGTTCTGACGAGGCGTACCGCCTCCACACCGGCCAGGTAGGTGCCATCGATCGTCTGCGCCTCACCGTTCCTGAGGAGACGACGAACCTCCGCCCGATCGACGCCGGCCGCGCGCGCCACTTCGGCAACGGAGAACGCCTCCGCCAGCGGATGAAGGCTCGAGGTCATGCGCTGATCCGCGTCGTGTTCCGGCAAAAGCCGTTCCGTTGATGTTTCGGCGCTTCCGCCGGAGATCTGTTGAAATCCGCGCCGCCCGGGCTGTGCTCGCCAAGAGACAGTGTTCGAACTGTGCTACAACGCTCGGATGCTCGAGCAGGCGGCAATCGTGACGGGGGCATCCAGCGGGATCGGGAGAGCGGCGGCATTGCGGCTTGGAGGGGAAGGTACGGCTGTGCTGGCAGTCGGCCGCGACGCGGCCTCCTTGAAGGAAGTGGCAGATGCCGTCACGCGCGGCGGCGGACGCTGTGAACCGTTCGTCGCGGATATTACCGCCGCCGATGCGCCCGCGTCGATCGTCGGCGCCGCCGAGCGCGCCTTCGGCCGCCTCACCGTGCTGGTCAACGCGGCGGGCGTGATTGCGACGGGCACGATCGAGTCCACGAGCGACGCCGAGTGGGACGCGATGATGGACATCAATCTGCGCGCGACGTTCCGGCTGATGCACGCGGCGGTGCCGCTGCTGATCGCGTCGCGCGGATCGGTCGTGAACGTCTCGAGCGTGAACGGCACGCGGTCGTTTGCCGGCGTGCTCGCGTACTGTGTGAGCAAGGCGGGCGTCGATCACCTGACGCGGTGCGCGGCGCTCGAGCTCGCGCCGAAGGGCGTCCGCGTCAACGCCGTCAACCCCGGGGTCGTCGTCTCGAATCTGCACCGCCGCAGCGGCATGACGGAGGAGAGCTATGCCGCATTTCTCGAGCGATCGAAAACCACGCACCCGATTGGTCGGCCCGGCCAGGCCGACGAGATCGCCGACCTGATCGTGTTCCTCGCGTCCGACAAGGCCGGTTGGATCACGGGTGAAACGGTTGCCATCGACGGCGGTCGTCACCTCACGTGCGCGCGATGATGTCGCGCAACTGAAGTTGCGCGGATCAACCGCGCTTCACGCCCTCCGTGAACACGAGACCACCGAGCTCTGCGAGGAGGCGGACGCCTGAAAACGGCAGCGCGCCGAGCGCGGCCTTCGCGCCGCCGCTCGCCGCGTACGCAGGATCCACGGTGCGGCCGCGGACCAGCGCGCGGAGGCCAGTCGCGCCGCTCCCGTCGACGACGACGAGACGGCCCCCCGGGCGCAAGACGCGATAGACCTGCTGCAGCAAGGCGCGCCGGGCGTCGGGCGTGAGCGTCATCAGGACGTTGCGGACGAGCGCGAGATCGAAGCTCGCGTCCTCGAACGCGAGCGTGTCCCACGCGCTCTGCGATGCTTCGACGAGCGCGCCCTCGCGCTCGACTGCGCCGGCGGCGCGCGCAACGACGGCGGCGTCGGCGTCGATCGCCGCCGCGCGTCCCGTGAGACCTGTCTTCAGCGCCAGCGCCGCAACGATCTGCGGATCCGAGAGGCCGACCACCAGCACGCGATCGCCGAGCTTCACGCCGGTGATCGACACTGCGAGCGGCTCGGACGAAGACGGCTTTTTCAACCACCACATGCGCGCGTGCCCATCTGCAGCGAATGATATAGTGACCGGCTGTGAAAAATGGCCGGAAAATCGATAGTGCGGAGGGCAAGCTCGGTGTCCTGCTCGTCGGGCTCGGTGCTGTGAGCACGACGACCATAGCCGGCGTCATCGCGATCCGGCGCGGGCTCGCGAAGCCAATCGGCTCCCTCACGCAGATGGGCACGATCCGCCTCGGGAAGCGGACCGAAGGCCGGTCGCCGGCGATCAAGGATTTCGTTCCGCTCGCCTCGCTCGACGACCTCGTCTTCGGCGGCTGGGATCTCTTCGAGGAGAACTGCTACGAAGCTGCGCTCACGGCCGGCGTCCTCGACACGCCGCTGCTCGATCAGGTGCGCCCCGAGCTGGAAGCGATCCGCCCATGGCCCGCGGTATTCGATCGGCGCTACGTCAAGCGCCTCGATGGGCCGAACGTGAAGAAGGGGAAGACGAAGCGCGATCTCGCCGAGCAGCTCCGCGACGACATTCAGCGCTTCAAGCGCGATCACGGCCTGAGCCGGCTGGTGTTGATCTGGTGCGGCAGCACCGAGATCTACATGACGGAGTCGGAGGCGCACGCGTCGATCGAGGCGTTCGAAAAGGCGCTCGGTGCGAACGACCCCGAGATTCCGTCGAGCATGATCTACGCGTACGCCGCGATCAAGGAAGGCATTCCGTACGCGAACTCCGCGCCCAATCTCAGCGCCGACATTCCCGCGCTCCTCCAGCTCGCGCAGCAAACCGGGGCGCCGGTCGCGGGCAAGGACCTGAAGACCGGCCAGACCCTGATGAAGACGATGATCGCGCCGGGACTGAAGGCGCGTCTTCTCGGTGTACGTGGCTGGTACTCGACGAACATCCTCGGCAACCGCGATGGCGAAGTGCTCGACGATCCCGAGTCGTTCAAGACGAAGGAAGAGAGCAAGAAGTCCGTCCTCGACTACATCCTGCAGCCGAACCTGTATCCCGATCTCTACGAAAACCTCTGCCACGTCGTCCGCATCAACTACTACCCGCCGCGCGGCGACAACAAGGAGGGCTGGGACAACATCGACATCTTCGGCTGGCTTGGCTACAAGATGCAGTTGAAGATCAACTTCCTCTGTCGTGACAGCATCCTCGCGGCGCCGATCGTGCTCGATTCGGCGCTCTTTCTGGATCTGGCGCGGCTCGCCGGGATGAGCGGCATCCAGGAGTGGCTATCGTTCTACTACAAGAGCCCGATGCACGCGCCGGAGGTCTACCCGGAGCACGACCTCTTCATTCAGTTGATGAAGTTGAAGAACACTTTGCGGTACCTTAAGGGCGAGGAGCTGATTACGCACCTTGGCCGCGAGTACTACGACTAAGTCGCCC
>JAICSD010000275.1 GCA_025937075.1 Vicinamibacteria bacterium
CACCAGCATTTTCAGTGCTGTGCTCTACCAACTGAGCTACCTCGGCACGGCAGCAATCGCGTCTGGCGAACCTCGATCATAGCAAAGGCAGCGATGACCCTCCAACCGACAACCGACAACCAGCCTCCTTACTGTTTCCAGTAAAACGCGCGGCCGATCGCCCAGTTGATCGCATACGTGAGCCGTCTGTCGCGCGCGCGGTACAGACGAACGCCCGCGGCGTGGAGACGCGAGACGTCGATCGGCGCCCGAAGCGCGAGCGGCCACCATTCGAGGCGGCCCGGCGGGTGACAGTACGGGGCGGCAGAGAGCTCCTCGCCTACCAGCGATTGCACGCGTGAGGTTTCAGAGACCGGGAACGTAAACGTCCCCCAGAGGGCGCCGCTGTCGAGGTCGTGGCCCTCGCGGATGTCAGTGGTCGAGGACGGCAGCCCCTGAGGGACCCAGCCGTGGTCGATCGCGCCAGCCTGGCGCGCCTCGTCCAGCGTCGCGTAGACACCGACATAAGCGTCCGAGCACGCGCTCGCCACGAGGACGATCAACAGAACGCCCGCATGCGCCGTCCGCCGTGTGCAGCGTGACAGACTCACCGAAGTGAGATCCTCGCAGACGTTTCGAACCGGCGGAACCGCGAATACGTCGCCGTCGCGGTGGCCCGCGCCTGCTCCAGCAATCTCGTTCGAGGATTCCGCACGGTCGCCTCGTACGTCTCCGTCATCTCTGAGGGCAGCCACAGGTCGAGCCGCGGATCGCGGCGATAGCGCACGTCGACTTCAGCGATGCTCGACGAGCCCGTGAACCCGGAGACAACCAGGCGCGTGCGCACGACCGTTCCGTCCGACGGAATCACCCACAAGGCGCCGCGCGAGCGCACGCTCCGGCCATTCAGGCGCGTGATCAGCGTAGGCTCGCTCTTCTCGCGAAAGCCGATCTCGAGCACGCGCGTTCCGTCGAGTGTTGTCTCGCCGCTCCGCGAGAATGCAAAGCGATCCAGGTTGGCCGGCGTGAAGAAGAACAGCGCAACCGTGGGCACGTTCACCGTGCGCACGATCGAGCCGAGATTGAACCTGGCGCTCTCCTCGACGATCGCGCGCGCGCGCGCCGCGTCCGGCGCGCCGTCGAGAAACAGCCGTTCCAGCCGATCGCGCCGGTCGATGACCGGCTCGCCGTCGACCTCGCCGACGTCCCGCAGGCCGACCCATCCGATCGAATCGGTCGTCCGGATGATGGCGAACTCGGACACGAGATGACGCGCGGGTGGCTGGCCGAGAGGCGCGGGACTGTAGCGCTGCTGGTAGTCCTCGACGCCGACGAGGAGCGACGCGCGCTCGCCCCAGTTTGCGACGTACTCGCCAACGCGCTGAACGGCGCGCCGGAGGTCGTCCTGTTCGGCTGTGCGCGCGGAGGGATGCGCAGCAGCAACCAGCATCACCCCGGCAGCACACAACCGTCCGCGCAGACCGATCACGGTCACGCGGCGATCATATCTGACGGGTTCAGTACGTCGAGGAGCGCGGAGCTTCGGAGGAGATGACGACCCAGTGGGCGGTGCGCCGGTTCCCGTCCTGCGTATACCGCACCTTGGCCCGGCGACCCCGATGGGCGGCGAGCGCGCTCGCGGGCAGCGTGCGCGAGCCGAGCCGCACCACGGCGTCTGACGCGACGATGAACGCCACGTGGGCGTCCTTCGTCTGCAGCACGAGGCGCCGGGCAGCTTCCTCGAACCGCTCGATGACGCCGATCAGCGACGCCTCGGCGGGTGCCGCCGTCGTTGTCGATGGAGTGGATTGGCCGGCGAATGCGATCGCAGGCGGCGCCGCGATCGCAACCACCAGCAGCGAGACGACGAGAGGAACCGGACCGATGATGCGCATTCGGGAGCGCCCACCGACCGGCAGTCGGGAGGAGTTGACCGGAAGATCCAGCCGTTCGCCGCTCAGCCGGTGGGCATCCCCTGTGAACACAATCGGAGTGCCACCATTTCACCGGCCCGCTACAATGACCGAAGACACGTCCGCACAACGACTTCGATGAATTTCAGCCCGGCCGCCGCGGCGGCCTCGACCGCGCAGGCACGCCCCAGCGTGGCGAAACTGCGCCAGTCCCTGTCGCTTCGCACCCGGCTCGCATTCCTGGTCACGCTCGCCGTCGGCCTCACGATCGGCGTGCAGGCCATCATCGAGATCAGCATCTTCGAGCGGACGGTCCGCCGGGATCTCCTCGAGAACGCGAGGCTGAGCGCCATGGCGGTCGCCGACGACTTCGAACTGCGCCGCGAGCCGATCGACGTCGATGGTCTCGCCGCGATGCTGCACGAATTCGCGGTCAGCGCTCCGGCGATCCGCGCGATTTCGATGATCGACGTCTCCGGCAACGACGACGACGTCATTGCCAGCACTTCTTCGGTCGAACGTCCGGAGGCGATGCAGGCCGCCCGCCGCGCGGTGGCGCAGCGGGACACGATCACCATCGATGGTCCTCCGGGCATCGCCATCGTCGCGGCCCCGGTGCTTCGCGACGGACGCGCGGCCGCGGCCGTCGTGACTGTCTCGCTGGGCTCGGTCGCCCAGCTTCGGACGAAGGGGCGCCGGGTGACCCTGTGGTTCGCGCCGATCGTGGTCGTCCTGCTGACGCTGCTGATCGACTGGTTCGCGCGCCGCCTGATTCACCAGCCGGTTGCGCGAATTCACGAGGCGATGCAGAAGGCGGGCGCGGGGGATTTTTCGGCGCGGGCGTCGATGATCAGGCCGGATGAGATCGGCGAGGTGGCCGCCGGTCTCAACGAGATGCTCGCGCGCCTCCAGGACTTCAACGTCGCGCTGCAGGACAAGGTCGCCGAGGCGACGGCGGAACTGCGGCTTCGAAACGAGGAGCTCGTCGAGAGCTACCGGCGCGCCGTCGCGCTGCGCGAGGCGCTCGCGCGCGCAGAGCAGATGGCCGCCGTCGGGCAGACCGCCGCCAGCGTGGCGCATCAAGTCGGCACGCCGCTGAATCTCATCTCGGGCTACGTGCAGATGCTCCAGCAGGACGCGGCGATCGATGCCAAGACCGCGCGGCGCCTCACGATCGTGCAGGAGCAGATCGCGAAGGTCGACGCCGTCGTCCGCACGATGCTCGATCACGCGCGGCGCCCCGACACCCGTTGGCCGACGTCGCTGCGGACGCTGCTGACGCGCGTGGCCGACGTCGCGCGGCCCAAGCTCGATGCCTCCAGGATCACGCTCACCCTGGACATCGCGCCCGACATTCCGTCGATCGACGCCGACGCCGAAGAGCTCGAGCTTGCGCTGCTCAATCTCGTCAACAACAGCCTCGACGCGATGGCAGGCGGAGGCACCCTGACGATCGCCGCCGCCGTGGACGGCCGCGCGCGGATCACCATCACCGACTCCGGATCCGGCATCGATCCCGAGCTGCTGCCGCGGATCTTCGACCCGTGGGTCACGACGAAGCCGGCGGGCAAAGGCACGGGACTCGGCCTCAGCATCACCCGCGACGTGATCGCGCGCCACGGCGGCACTATTTCGGCTGAAAGCACACCTGGACGGACGCAGTTCACGATCGTCCTTCCCATCCCCGAATCTCAATCCCCTGAGGAGCATGGCGAGAATTCTGATCGTCGATGACGATGGCGAGACGTGCCGGTTCATGGCGGAGCTGCTCGAGCAGACGGACCGGGAGATTCGCACGACCCAGCGCGCCGACGAGGCGGTGCGCCTCGCGCGCGAGCCGTTCGATCTCCTGATTTCCGACATCAATCTCGATGCGCCGCAGAACGGCATGGACGTGCTGCGCGCGTTCAAGTCGGGCAATCCGTCCGGGCACGTTGTCCTGATCAGCGGGTTCGGCACGCTGCAGACGGCGATCGAAGCGGTCCGCGCGGGCGCGTACGACTACATCAGCAAACCGTTCAACATCACCGAGGTGAAGGCGACGGTGGAACGCGCGCTGACGGAACCGGCGGCGCCGGCGCCAGTCGAACGCCCGCACCTCGACGTCGCACCGCCCGGACTGATCGGACGGACGGCCGGCATGCTGTCGGTCTACAAACAGATCGCCCACGCCGCGAACGCGACCGCCCCCGTCCTCATCGTGGGCGAGAGCGGCACCGGCAAGGAGCTCGTGGCGCGCGCGATCCACGCGAACGGCCGGCGCGCATCCCGCCCCTTCGTGCCAATCAACTGCGGCGCGCTGACCGAGAGCGTCCTCGAATCGGAACTGTTCGGGCACACGCGGGGAGCGTTCACGGGCGCGGTCACGGACACGAAAGGGATCTTCGAGCAGGCCAACGGCGGGACGGTGTTCCTCGACGAGATCAGCGAAACGTCCGCGGCGCTGCAGGTGAAGCTCCTGCGCGTGCTGCAGGAAGGCGAGGTCCGTCCCGTCGGCGCGAGCCGCATCGTCAAGGTGGACGTCCGGGTCGTCGCGGCGACGAACGTCGACCTCGAGCGTGAGGTGGCGCAGCAGCGGTTCCGGCAGGACGTGTTCTATCGTCTGAGCGTGATCGTCATCCACATGCCCCCGCTGCGTGAGCGGCGAGAGGACATTCCCCTGCTGATCGAGACGTTCCTTCAGAACGCCTGCAGCCGCGCGGGACGCCGTGTGACGCTGACGCCGGCCGCGATCGCCGCACTGACGGCGTACCGGTGGCCAGGAAATGTGCGCGAGCTGGAGAACGCCATCGAGCGTCTGGTCGTGTTCAGCCGCGGCTCGACGATCGACGTGCCCGATCTTCCCTTCCGCGCCGCATCAGGGCCGGACCTGCACGAACGTCTCTTCGTCGACCTGCCGTCGCTCGACGAGATCGAGCGGCGCTATCTGATGCACGTGATCGAGCAGGTCGGCGGCAACAGGACACGCGCGGCAGAAGTGCTCGGCATCGATCGCCGGACGCTGTACCGGATGGCCGAACGGTTTGGGGTCGATCTCTCGGACGAAAAAGCCTGATCGGTCACACGGTTTCCCAGCGTCGAGCGAACGTCCTCGCCGTGGCGAGGAACACGAGGGTCAGCAGCGTCAACACGAGCAGTTGCGGCCAGAGCGCGACGATGGGCGCGTTGCGCCAGAAGACCTTCAGATAGCCGTCCAGCGCCCACGCGTTGAACGTCAGCAGCCCCATCTTCTGCATCGTGTCGCTCATCAGAAAGCGCGGGAACATGCTGCCGCCGAGCGACGACATGATCAGGATGATGATCGTCGACATGCCGGACAGCTGCGCGCGGGTGCGCGCGATCGTGGCGAGCAGCAGGCCGAAGCCGGCGGCTGCCATCGCCGTGAACGCGGTCATGACAACGAAGCCCGGCACATGGCTGAACAGATCGAGGTGAAACGCCAGACGCCCCCACAGGAACATGATCGTCAACTGCGCGATTCCCATCAGCGTCAGATACAGCCACTTGCCCGCGAGCAGTCCGTTCATGCCGACGCGCGTCGAGAGCACGCGATCGAACGTGCCTGAATCGACTTCGTCGAGCAGCGCGCCGCTGGCGCCCGAGACCGAGAAGAGCAGGAACATGACGCCGATGCCGGCGGCATAGAACGAAATCAGGCTCTCGCGGCTTCCCTCGCGCATCACGTCGACCGTGTCGATTCCGAGGCCGAAGAAGCCGTCCGCGCGCTTCGACGACGCGGAGGCCGGATCCGGGTGCGGGCGCAGCTGCGGCAGCCATGCGCTCACCGCCGCACGCTGCTGCGGCGTGAGCGAGCCCGCGTACCGTTCGAACTGCGAGATCCCTCCCTGCATCAGAATGTCCGGCGCCGATGTCATCGCGATCTTCTGGAGCAGCCCGTACACCATCTGCGGCGCGATGGGATCCGACACGTCCGCGAGCAATTGGACGCGGGGGCCATCGGACGCGCCTCCGAAGGCCGCTGCCGCAGCTCCGAGCCCTCGCGGCAGCACGATCGCCACGGGCACGTCGCCGTCCTGCACGAGCATCCGCGCGCGCTGGCGGTCCAGCGCCGTCCCCTTGCCTTCCGCATCGACAGTCGTCCTGGCGCGGAGGCTCGGCTCAACCCGAAGCGCTGCGACGATACGGCGGCTCAACTCGCTGCCATCCTCGTCGACGACGGCCACCCGGATGCGAGCCGTCGAGCTGTTGCTCTGGTTGCCGAAGACCATCGCG
>JAICSD010000358.1 GCA_025937075.1 Vicinamibacteria bacterium
CAACACCGACTTCGCCCTCGTCTGGCGCAAGCGCGTCACCCGCGACTTCGTCACGTATGCCCTGCGCGAACTGCGCGGCGACGACATGCGCGCCACGCGGGTGAAGATCGCCCGCCACGCGCTTCAGGGCCTGTATTACTAGGCGCCCTCCCGCTCTCCGCGGCCGATTGGAATCGCCATTTGGTGGTGCGTGCCGCCGTCGGTGCCTCGCGCGCGCGGCTCGTCCGCCAACTGCTGACGGAGAGCGCCGTGCGCGACACTGCAGGTCGCGCTGCGGTTCCGCGCCGAGTGCGCGCTACAGTTGCCGCTGAGACTTCGGGAACACGAGCAGCGCGATGAGTTCGCCGTCCGAGCCGCGGCGGGCGTCAGCACGTCCGCCGTGGGCGCGCGCGATTCTGGCGGCGCCGTTCAGCAGCACCGCGCCCTCGATTCCGGCCGGATGGCAGCCGGTTGACGCCTCGAAAAACTCCGCCACGGCATCGTCTGTCGCGGTGACGCCCGCGGCTGAGATCTCTACCATCAGCGCCGGGCGCGGCTGCGCGCTGTGAATCCGAACCTGCACGACCGGCACATAGTCGGAGTCAGACGAACCGTCCACCAGATCCGAGAACGCGTGCAGCGTGGCGGCGATTGCTTGCGTTACCGCCCCTGAATCGACGGCAATCCTGAACGCCGGATCGTCGGCGCTCACGTCGAAGCGGACGCCGCTGAATCGGCGAAGGGCAGCGATGGTGGTCCTGGTGCGCTCGGCGATCTCGCCGCCGGTGACGTCGCGACGGGCGATCTGCAGATCGCCGCCGAGCGCGACGGCGGTGTGCGCGAGCCGAGACGCGCGATCGAGCTCCACCTGCAGCGCACGATCGAACGACGTCGGCGCGCCCGAGCGCCGGCCTGCGCCGGCATGCTCGCGGACGACGTCGAGCCGTTCAGCGAGGGCGGCAATCGCGGCCCGCAATGCCCGCGTCGCGTCCGCCGATGTGTCGCGCGATGGCGCAGCCGCCGGCGTGGGCGGTTCGGCGACACGTTTCACCGGGCGGGACGGGGAGGCGGCGCGCATGCCCATCAACTCGTCGACATAGTGCCGATCGTGGCGCATACGAAAACCGGGAGGCAGGCCCTGGCGCGCAGGAGCAGGCTCCTCCAGGAGCGGGTCGTCGTCTTCGGGTGAATCAACGAGCAGCAGATCGTCGGTGGCCGTGTCTTGCGCGTTCTCCGCCGGATTTTCCACGAGGGTCCCTTTCCGCCGTACGTGGGGCATGCGCCCGAGAAACGCGTGCGCGCCGCCAGCCTGTCATTGAAATTGTGTGAAGGCGACTCAGGATACCGCAGTCGGTGCGGTTTGAATAGATCAGTTCGATGTTCGATGGACGATGTTCGATGTTCGATGGTCGATGGACGATGGACGATGGACGATGGACGACGGTCGATGATCTAGTCGGCCGCGCGTTCTGGCGGCGGCGCTGACGCGTGGAAGTCCTGATAGAAGCGCGGCACGTACGACGTCAGCAACGCTTCGACGCGCTCAGCGTTCGGGGATCGCACGATCAGACCGGCGTGATGACGCTTGCGAACCCGATAGACGATCTCGTCGTCGGCGTACGCGCTGAGATCGGGCCATTCCTGCCGCGCGAGCGACAAGACGATGCCGGCCGTGTCCGTGCGCGGCGTGGGCGGCGCATAGGTGCCATGCTCACCGGCGATTTCCACTCGCGCCCACTCGCGCCAGAGGTTCACGCCGGTTGCGGCCTCGACGACGTCGACGATGTACGCGCCGCCGACGCGGGCGGAGGTTTCGAGAAAGTGCAACTTGCCGTCGGTTCCGCGGATGAACTCCGTGTGAGAGACGCCGCGCAGCAGCCCGAATCGCTCGAGAAGCTGCTGATTCATCGCGAGCAAATCCTGGCTGATTTGGTCGTGAGCTGGCAGCGTGCGCGTCACGAAGATGCCGCCTTCGTGCGCAACCGCCATCGGCGGCGTCGCATAGCGGCTCGCGACGGCGAACACGACGCGGCCATCGAACACGATCGAGTCGACGTGGAACACGTCACCGGGAACGAATTGTTCGAGCAGGTAGTCGGCGCGCGTGTCACCGAGGACTGAGATGACGTCCCACAACTCGCCGCGGCTGGCGGCCTTGCGGATGCCAATGGCGGCCGCCTGGAACCTGGGCTTGACGATCCAGGGTGCTGGAACGCGGCTGGTCCACTCGTCGATCGCGGCGTCGTTGAAGAGGGGCACGAACTCGGGGCAGTCGATGCCGGCGGCGCGCGCGCGCGCACGCATCGCCAGTTTGTCGCGGAACGCGCGTCCCGTCGTCTCTCCCATCCCCGGCACCCACAGGTACTCGCGCAGCATCGCCGCCGTTTCGACATCGAAGTCATCGAGCGCGACGATGCGATCGAGGCGCTCCTTGCGCGCCATGTACGCCGCGCCTTTGCGGATGTCCTCCTCTGGCATATCGCGCCGGACGTAGTAGAACTCATCGATCGCTTCACGCGGCCAGTCGGAATCGCGCAGCTGTTCTTCGGTCAGCAGCAGCACGCGGCATCCCTGCCGATGACATTCGCGCAGGAACTCGTCTCCCTTCCTGTAGGTGGCGATGCAAAGAAAGGTCATGGCGTCGAGGATAGCTGAAGGAGAGCAGGGACAACTACACAACTTCGCACCGGCCAACTGCGCAAGTCGCTGGCGTGTGCGTCGTTATCGCCGAATCACCTCAGGAAGCCAGCACACGACGTCCTGCCGCCTGGAAAAGTGCAGCAGCGGCGGTCCTTCGAGGGCGATCCCGATCGGTGCCGTCATCGTGTTGATCGCGATGTCGGCGGCTGCGCGCTGCAGCGGCCAGGGCGGGTGATGAATGTCGAGGCGATACGGATGCTTCAGATGATCGATCGCATAGAGGCAGTACCGTTCGGTCAAAAACCACTCGAGCGAACCGGGCACCGGAGCAGCCGGAGCTTCCGAAGGCTCATAACTCCCGCGGAACTCCGTCGCAGGGGCGGAGGTCCGGCGGCTCCGATACTGGATCGTCTCGCCGACCGCGACGGACATTTCCGCCGTGAAGTACGGCAGGTGCAGCAGCGCCCGCGCGGCCGTTACTGCGGCGGCGCTGGACGCGTCGAGGCTGAAGAAGTACACGCCCGGCTTGTCGTCGACCCGCACGTACGTCCGGACGTTCAATTCGGGGAATGCGGATACCCACGGGAGCGACGGCGCGAGGCGCGGGCCGACATTGCTCATATGGAACGGGACCACCGCAAGCCACGCTTCACCGTGGAACGTGTCGATCGGAAAGACCGACGGCACAACCGCGCGCAGCGCCTCGACCGGGACGCGCCAGTGGGCGAACAGCAGATCGTGCCAGGTCTGTGTCATCACCCACGCCCGATCGGGCATCGGCCAGGGGCGATGCGCGCGCTCGTCAAGGATGGCGTAGTTGAAATCGCTCATCGCGCCTCCCGTCTCGCGCCTCGCCCTCGGCACGATCTGTGAAATAAGCACGGCGGAACATTACGGCTGTGGCCGAGGTACGAAGCGCGGCCGTGCCAAGTGGAGGCGTCATGCTGAGCGTACTTGCGCGTGTCCTGCTCGTTGTCCTGATGGCCGTCACCCTGACCGGGTGCGCCGCGGTTGCCGGGATTTTCAAAGCCGGTTTCTGGGTCGGCATCATCATCGCCGTCATCATCGTCATCATCCTGTTCGCGCTCTTCGGCCGCCGGGGGTGAAGCGAACGCGGTGAATGAGCGACGCGAACGGCTGCCAGGGCTGTGGTATAAAGCCTTGCGTTCCAGGCCGCCCGAACGTTTCGTTCCGGCAGCATGGAGCGAGCGAGGACAAATTCCATGTCGACGGCGCCGCTGGTTCTGCACCGCCGTTTCGGACAGACCATGCGCCGCGACGCGTGGTGGGTCCAGCCACTGGTGGTGTTTCTCGGGCTCTCCATCTTCCTGGTCTATTCCACGTGGGCAGCATTTCAGGGCGCGCACTACACGTACGGGCCGTATCTCTCGCCGTTCTACTCTCCTGAAATCTTCGGCGGGTCGCCGCACAACTGGTTCGGCGCGCGACCGGCGTTCTGGCCGCCGTGGGTGGCGTTCTCGCCGGCGCTGCTGATCCTTCCGATCCCGGCGCTCTTCCGTCTGACCTGCTACTACTATCGCGGAGCGTACTACAAGGCCTTCTGGGCCGACCCGCCGTCGTGCACCGTCGGCGAGCCCCGCCACAGCTACTGGGGGGAACACTCGTTTCCGCTCATCCTGCAGAACGTCCACCGCTACATGCTGTTCATCTCCATGTTCGTGCTGATGTTCCTCGTGTGGGATGTGTACTCGGCGTTCTGGTTCCCGGCTGCCGCGGGCGGCGTCCGGTTCGGCATCGGCGTGGGCAGCCTCGTGCTCCTGGTCAACGCGGTGCTGCTCACCGGGTATCTCTTCGGCTGCCACTCGCTGCGCCACGTGACGGGCGGGTGCATGGACCGGCTGTCGCGCGCGCCGTTCGGCGTCAAGACGTACGACTGCGTGAGCTGCCTCAACCGTGGTCACATGATCTGGGCCTGGTGCAGCCTCTGCAGCGTCGGCTTTGCGGATCTCTACATCCGTCTGTGCTCGATGGGCATCTGGACCGACTTCAGGATTCTTTGATGCCCGAGTACGAGACATACGACTACGACGTCCTGATCATCGGCGCCGGCGGTGCGGGGTTGCGGGCCGCGATTGAAGCGGCTGCGGCGGGCGTGAAGGTTGGCCTGGTGTGCAAGTCGCTCCTTGGCAAGGCGCACACCGTCATGGCCGAGGGCGGCATCGCCGCGACGCTGGGCAACGTCGACGACCGTGACAACTGGCGTGTGCACTTCGCCGACACGATGCGCGGCGGCCAGTACGTGAACAACTGGCGCATGGCCGAACTCCACGCGCGCGAAGCGCCCGAC
>JAICSD010000536.1 GCA_025937075.1 Vicinamibacteria bacterium
CCCTCACCGCGCACCAGGCTCCGCGCGAGTGCCAGGTATTCGCGCTCGTCGTGCGTGAGCGGCTGGTCAGTCCAGTAGAACAGCCCGAACGCCAGCCGCAGCAGCAGGCCCGCCGCGGCGGCGGCGACGACCCACCGCCTCATCGCACCCCACGCGAAGCCGGGAGCATCATTGCCGACCTTCGAAGCGCAGCGCTGAGATTTGTTCCGATACGAGACCGACGAGAAACACGATTACGGCAAACATGATGAGCAGCACCGACGAGTTCGCCACGTGCGATTGCCAGTAGATGGTCCAGAGGGCATATCCGGCGCCCACCACGAACGCCGCAACGCTGACGGGGAGGAAAATCCGCAGCGGGCTGAAGAGCGTGATGATCTTCAGGATGATGACGAAGAACCGCGCGCCGTCGCTGGCGAGGCGGATCTTCGATTGCCCGCTCCGGCGCCGCGCGTGGATGGGCTCGAACGCCACGCTGTAGCCCGCCTTCATGAACGCGAGCGTCGTCGTGGTCGGCGTCGAGAAGCCGTTGGGCAGCAGGTGCAGGAATTCGCGCAGGCACTCGCGGCGGGCGCCGCGGAACCCTGAAGTGAGATCCGGAATCGAGCGGCCGGTCAGGAAGCTCGCGACGTTGTTCAGGAGCGCATTGCCCGCGCGCCGCACAGCGGTTGCCTGCGTCTCGTCGGCCCTTGCCCCGATGACGAGGTCGTACTCGCCGAGCCGCGCGACGATCCGCAGCGCGTCTTCCGGCGGGTGCTGTCCGTCCGCATCGAGGACCAGCACGTACTCGCCCGCCGCGCGCCGGATCCCGCTCTTCACCGCCGCGCCATTGCCTTTGTTGTAGGGATGGCGAATCACGGTCGCGCCCGCCGCTTCGGCGCGGTTCGCGGTTGCGTCGGTCGACCCGTCGTCGATCACGAGGATCTCGAGCCATGGGGCGGCTCCGCGGAGCGTCGCGACAACGCCGCCGATCGACGCTTCTTCGTTCAGCGCGGGAATGACGATGCTGACGCTAGACGGGTCGGCCACTAGAACCCTGCTGAAGACTGCCGCGGGCAATGCCGACCTCGCAACCCGCAATCCCCAATCGAGGAGAACTGGAAGAACCCAATTGGGAATTGGGAGTTGGAGTTTGGGAGTTGACGCGGCTCATCTAATGCTCCCACCGGTCGCCGGGGACGTGGGTGTGCTCGATGTGCGGGAGTTCATGCTCCGGAGGCATTGACGCGATCTCGATCGTGCGCACGCGATAGAGCACGTCTTCGAGCAGCTTCCGGTTCGCGGACATCACGTCGGCGAGCAGGCCGATGAGCACCACCTGGAACCCGACGATCATCAGGACCGCCGCAAAGATCAGGGACTGAATGTACCGGCCGCCGCCCGTAAACGAGGTCAGGTAGAGATAGACGAACCGCAGCGCGATGATGAATCCGACGCTGAACACGGCGACGCCGATGTAGCTGAACACCTTCAGCGGTTCGTACATCGCGTAGATGCGGACGATCGTCGCCGACGAGCGCTTGACGTAGCCCCAGATGCTGTCGAACAGCCGCGAATCGCGCGTGCGCGGATTCGTCGCCACCGGCACGTGCGCGATCGCCATCCGCTTCTTGCCGGCCTGGATGATCGACTCGAGGGTGTAGGAGAACTCCGAGACGATGTGCATGCGGAGCGCCGCCTCGCGCGTATACGCGCGGAAGCCGCTCGTCGTATCGGGGACCGTGGTGTTGGACACCTGTCGCACGACCCAGCTGCCCAGCCGCTGGAGCTGGCGCTTGCGCCACGACATGTGCCGCAGTTCCGCGATGTTGCGGTCGCCGATGCAGATGTCCGCTTCGCCCCGGAGCAACGGATCGAGAAGACGCGGAATGTCGTGGCCCGCGTACTGGTTGTCGGCGTCGGTATTGACGATGAAGTCGGCGCCCGCCTTGAGGCACGCGTC
>JAICSD010000131.1 GCA_025937075.1 Vicinamibacteria bacterium
GAGGGCAGACGGCGCGCGAGGAAGATGAGAAATCTCTTCTCCAGATCCGCAAGTATGCTGGTCTGGATTCGAACAGCGGGCTGAAACGTCGATGCGGCGCTCATGACCTGATAGGCGCAGGAACGTACGGAACCGGCTCACCAATGCCGTGGAGTATCCTGCAGGTGCGCCATGATCATCGAAGTGCGTGCCGTCCAGCCGTTCTTCAAGAACGGCTTCGTGTTGGGCTGTGAAGAAACGCGCGAAGGCATCGTCATCGATCCCGGCGACGAGGTGGACGACCTGCTCGCCGCGGTAGGGAGCCACCGGCTTCGCATCAAGTACATCCTCCTGACCCACGCGCATCTCGATCACATCACCGGCGTCGCGCGCGCGAAGAGTGCGCTCGACGTGCCCGTCGGACTCCACCGCGACGACAATTTTCTGTACGAAGCTGCGGTACAGCAGGGGCTCATGTTCGGAATCCGTGTCGAGCCGCAGCCAGAGGTGGACTTCTTCTACGACGGCGAAGGGCCGTGGCGATTCGGCAGGTACGAGGTCCGCGTCCGCCATACGCCCGGGCATTGTCCGGGGGGCGTGTGCCTCGCGGTCAATCGCGAAGGAGAGAAGACCGCGACGCTGTTCGTGGGCGATACGCTCTTTGCGGGATCGATTGGCCGCACCGATCTGCCGGGCGGCAACATCGATACGCTGCTGCGATCGATCGACGAGGTGCTCTTCAGCTATCCTGACGATACCGTCGTCTACTCCGGGCACGGGGAGCCAACGACCATCGGCCGCGAGCGGCGGACGAATCCGTTTTTGACGAGGCGGCCCTGAAAGGGCGCCCTATGGTTGTGGCGCGGCCCTTTCAGGGCCGCGGATCCTCCATTCGTCCGATTGTCATCTCCACGCGGCCGATGCCGAGGCGGTCTCCTTGCTTCAGCATCGCTTGCGTGATCCGCTCGCCGTTGACGAACGTGCCGTTCGTGCTCTGCAGATCGACGACTTCCAGGTCGGACGCGCCTGCCGACAGCCGGCAGTGGACACGCGACACCAGCGGCGCGTCCACGATGAAGTCCGCGCGCGTTGCACGACCGACGGTCTTCGTGTTTCCGGGAAGAATGCGGAAGGTGAACGGCAACTCCGCGCCTTCCGCAGTTGCGAGCACCCACATGGTCAGCCTCGCGCCGGCGCCGCCAGCAGCTCCTTGACGCGGGGATGGACGACTTCGCCGCCGTGGGTGAGCAGCGTCTCGCGAGCGATTTCGTCGCTCGTGTCGAGCTCGAGCGACGGCTTCTTCGCGCCCTCCTTCCCGAGCAGGTACGTGAGGAACGTCGTGATGTTCTTGGAGTACATCTGACTCGCGTGGTACGGCGCACCGGCGGCCGGGTTGGTCGGCCCGAGGATCATGACGCCGTTGTGCACGACGGTGCGGTCCGGCTCCGTCAGCTCGCAGTTGCCGCCGCGCTCCGCGGCGAGATCGACGACGACGGAGCCGGGTGCCATGCCCTCGACCATCTCCTTCGTGACGAGCGTTGGCGCCCGCCGTCCCGGGATGAGCGCGGTGGTGATGACGACATCGCTTGCGGCGACGACCTTGAGCATCATCTCCCGCTGCCGCCGGTAGAACGATTCGTCCTGCGCCTTCGCGTAGCCGCCCTTGTCCTCCGCATCGCCCGTCTCGAGCGCCATTTCGACAAATCTCGCGCCCAGGCTCTGGACCTGCTCCTTGACGGCGGGGCGGACGTCGTAGGCCTCGACCTTCGCGCCAAGGCGTCGCGAGGTGGCAATTGCCTGCAGTCCGGCGACGCCGGCGCCCACGATGAAGACACGAGCGGCGGCGAGCGTGCCCGCTGCGGTCATCATCATCGGGAACATGCGCGGCAGCGCGTTGGCGCCCATCAGGACGCCCCTGTACCCCGCGACGGTGGCCATCGATGACAACGCATCCATGCTCTGCGCGCGCGTGATGCGCGGCATCAGCTCCATCGACAGCGCCGTCGCGCCGCGCGCCGCGATCGCGTTCACGGCGTCGGGCGAGCCCAGCGGATCCGCGAATCCGATGAGCGTCTGTCCCTGCCGAATCAGATCGAGTTGCGGCGGGACCATGCGCACCTGGAGCACGATGTCGGCACCGGAGAAGACGTCGCCGCGCGAGGGCGCGATCTCCGCGCCCGCCTGCTGGTACGCGGCATCGGGAAAACCGGCCTCCGCGCCCGCACCCGCCTGCACGACGAGGTCGAGACCGGCCTTCTCGAGCGCCGCCACGCCCGCCGGCACCAGCGCGACACGCGTTTCTCCCGGCCACGTCTCCTTCGCGATGCCTGCCCTCATTCGTTCAAACCTCCAACCTCCCGCGCGTCGCGCTTCGGCGCGGGAAACCGACCACCGACCTCCGGGGCGTCAGTTTACAGTGTCTTCTTGATCCACTCGGCGATGGTTTCCGCCACTTTGGGGCTCACGGACGTGCCGCTGAGCGACGTGTATTCGGATACCTCGCCGGTCTTGGCCGGGAGCAGCAGGTGATTGATGCCGGGCAGATGCACGACTTCGGTCGGCGGCGATTTCTTCCGCGCCTTGCCAAGCTCGCCGAGACGGTCCGCCTGCGCCGGGGGCACTTGTGTGTCGAGATCCCCCTGGATGACCAGGAGCGGCTGCGAAACCTTTGGAACGATCTGCGCGGGATCGTACAGGAGCAGGCTGCGGAACCACGGCGTGTCGGCCTGGCGCCGGAGGTCGTCGGGTACGCCTTCCCAGCCCTTTCCGTTCACGACCGCACTCTGGATCTGCTTCTGCAGCGTAACCTTGGCCTGCTTCTCCTCGTCGGACACCTTCATGCGATCGAGCGCGTGCTGCTGCTGCGCGAGAATCAGCTCCGCTCCCGTGCTCCCCGGCGCGGCGACGGTGACCACGGCATCGATCTTCTTCTCGCGCGCCGCGGCAATGAGCGCGACGGCGCCCCCCTCGCTGTGTCCGCAGAGCACGATCCGCTTCGAATCCACGTCCTTGCGCTTCGACAGCCACTTCACGGCGGCGATCACATCGTCCGCATAGTCGCTGAGCGTGGCCGATTCGATTCTGCCGCCGCTCTGGCCGACGCCCCGTTTGTCGAAGCGCAGCACGATGAACCCGTCGTCCGCGAGCGCACGGGCGAGCTGCGCGAAGATGGGAACGCCCGCCACCGTTTCGTCCCGGTCCGTACGGCCGGAGCCACCGATGAGAAGAATCGCGGGCGATCGCAGTCGATCGGCCACCGCGGGTGGGGTCGTCAGCGTTCCGGCGAGGTGAAAGCCGTTCGCGGGAATCTGGACGTCCGCGTCAGTTGGATTTCTGACGGTCGTCTGCCGCATCGCGACGCTCGATGCATCGTTTCGAATCAGGTGAAGCCCCGCGGACGGCAGTTCCACGCGGACGAGCCGCGCCCGATCATCGATGGTGATCGAGGCATCGACGGGCGCACTGGCATTCGCGAACGTGACGTCGTACCGGCGCGTGTGCAGCGCGCCGGTTGGCCCGGTGATCGTTTGCGGAGTGATCGTGCGGACCTTCAGACGCACTTCCCCCTGTGGAGCGACGTACACCGGCAGTTCGCCGCCGGCCGGAGTACCCGCCAGACGGATCGCGAGCGCCTCGTACGCACCGAAGAAGTTGTTGGGCAGGACGACCGTGCGCGGGCTGATCTTGTCCTCTTTCGAAAAGGTCGCGCCGTTCTGCGTGACCTCGTTGATGGCCGTCGTGAGCGTAAACGAGGCGCTGAGGGAAACGGGAGCATTACGCAGCGTCGCTTCCGCCTTGAGCTCGAGCGGCTGCCAGTCGTCCGTATATTTCATTTCGAAGCGGCTGATCGACAGATCGACCGGCGCTGCCTGACGCCCTGTCGACGTGATGATCCAGCCGGCCGTGCCGCGCGACACGGACGTCTGCTCGCGCCCGATCTGCGTTCCATTGAAGACGATGTCGAAGACCGCTTCTCCCGTGCCCGGCTCGGGCACGGCCTGTTGCGCCGCAGCGCTCGACGCGGTGAGAAGCACCGCGGCAAGGGCGGTACAATTGAAGTGCATTGACACAGGATAACAGCAATGGATACGCGGTATTGCGGGCGGGCGCGGGTCTCGTGGACCGATCGCGCGTCGGAATGCTGCGCCTGAGCGGCGGAGACCGCCGGAGCTATCTTCACAACCTGCTCACGAACGACATCGCGTCGCTGCAGCCGGGGACGGGCTGCTATGCCGCCCTCCTGACGCCTCAGGGCCGGATGATCAGCGACATGCGCGTGTTCGACCTGAGCGACCGCGTCCTGATCGATCTTCCGCTCGATCTCGCGGACGCGG
This sequence comes from Vicinamibacteria bacterium, assembly GCA_025937075.1. Next base: position 4,314 of record JAICSD010000131.1, read on the forward strand.
TTCGCGCGCATCTCGATCGATTCGTTTTCAGCGAGGACGTTCAGGTCGAAGACGTCAGCGCCACGTTGAGCGAGGTCGGCGTATACGGACCCCTGGCAGCGGACGTCGTCCAGAAGGCCGTCTCGTCAGGAGCCGATCTGGCATCGCTGCCGCTGTTTGGCAGCGTGCAGGGCGCCGTCGACGGCATCGATGTTCTCGTGATCCGCAGCGACGATCCTGGCGTGTGGGGGTTCGACCTGGTCGTGGATCGCGGACGCGCGGATCGTGTCCGCGAGGTGCTTCGGCGCGCCGGCGCGATCGACGTCGATCCCGCGGCAGCCGAGGCCGTGCGAATCGAGTCGGGGCGGCCGCTGTTCGGCGTCGACATGGACAGCGAGACGATTCCGCTCGAGGCGGGGATCGAAGACCGCGCGATCTCGCGAACGAAGGGCTGCTACGTCGGACAGGAAGTGATCGTCCGTGTGCTCGACCGCGGGCGCGGACGGGTGGCGAAGCGCCTGATGGGTCTGGAGCTGCCGCCGGATGCCGCGCTGCCACCGCCGGGCACGAGAATCATGGCCGGCGATAAAGATGTCGGCCGCGTCACGAGCGCGACCCAGTCTCCGGCGCTCGAGAGACCAGTCGCCCTCGCCTACGTTCATCGGGGTTTCACCGCGGTGGGAACCGAACTGACGCTGGGAAACGGATCGATCGCGCGCGTTGCGGAGCTGCCCTTTGTGATGGACCACAGGAGTTCAGGAGATCAGGAGGAATGAAATTCTTCTCCTGATCTCTTGATCTCCTGTGAGCCTTGCAGCAGCGCGATCAGCTCTTCGTCCGCCGGGGCAAACGGCAGGTCGCGCAGTTCATGGCGTGGGACCCACCGCATCTCCTGGCCGAGGAACGGCTGGGGCGTTCCGGCGAGCTCACACGTGATGAAGTGAAGCTCCACGCCACGATCCGGGTACTCGTGCACGACCGACAGGATTTCCGATCCAATTGATACGCGGACACCGAGCTCCTCGAGGAGCTCGCGCTGCAGGCACTCGTGCAGCGATTCGTTTCGTTCGCACTTGCCGCCCGGGAACTCCCAATAGCCTTCGAGGTGGACGCCGCGCTGACGGCGCGTGACGAAGAAGCGCGCGTCGCGCTCGATCACAGCCGCGGCGACAACGACGCGGGTGCCGCCGGCGGCGCGCTCGCTCACGGTTCGCGTTCCGGATTGAACGGATACGACGCACAGGCTCGGCGCATCGGGCACATCAGGCATCTGGGCTTCCGCGCGATGCAGACGGTCGCGCCGAAATCCATCAGCGCCTGGTTGAAGTCGAACACGTGCCGCCGCGGCAGCACCGTGCGCGAAAGGCTCCACAAGTGGCGCTTCATCGCGTGCGCTTTCGGGTTGCCCCGGCCGACGAACACCCGGAACAGCACGCGTGCCACGTTGGTGTCCAGGATGGCGGCGCGCTGGCCGAACGCGAAGCTCAGAACGGCGCCGGCCGTGTATTCGCCGACGCCTTTGAACGATCGCAGCGTGGCTTCATCGGACGGCAGCGCTCCGCCGTACCGCGTGACGGATTCACGCGCGATCGCGTGCAGCCGCCGCGGGCGGATGTTGTAGCCGAGCGGCCGCCAGGTCTCGGCAACGTCCTGTTCCGGCGCCGACGCGAGCGCGTGGAGCGTCGGATACTTGTCCAGCCACTCGCGATACTTCGGCAGCACGCGATCGACCTGCGTCTGCTGCAGCATCACTTCGGAGACGAGGATGTGATAGGGATCGCTCGTCTGCCGCCAGGGCAGGTCCCGTCCGTGCCGGCGGTACCAGTCGAGGAGGCGCCGCCTGAAGCGCTGGCGTGCGGCAGGGCTTAGGATGGCGGCAGTGCGTGAATGAATGGATGCTTTCATCTAGCCTGAGGCCGCGAAAGCTACGCTTGCGCGGCGCAAATCAATCCGCGTGTTCCGCGTCGTCCGCGGCCCGTATAATCGACCCCGCCGTGAAAATCTACACCAGGACCGGCGACGAAGGGGAGACCGCACTGTTCGACGGCACGCGTGTGCCCAAGTCGGATGCACGGGTGGCCACCTACGGCGACGTCGATGAGCTGAACGCATGGCTCGGATTCGTGCGCGCCGGCACGCAGGATCCCGAGCTGGACGTCATGCTCGAGCACATCCAGCGCGATCTCTTCGCCATCGGGGCGCGCCTCGCGGATCCGCGTCATCGGATCGCAGATCGCGTCACGAAAGCATCGGCCATTGCCGTGGAGGATGTCGCGCGTCTGGAAGAGTGGATCGATAAGATCGATGCGGAGCTTCCGCCGCTCCGCCGGTTCGTCCTTGCCGGCGGCTCGGCCACCGGAGCCGCGTTGCACGTCGCGAGGACCGTCTGCCGGCGCGCCGAGCGTGCCATTGTCGCGCTGTCCGCCGCGATCGGCGGCGTGGACACTGCCGTCCTGACGTACGTGAACCGGTTGTCAGACCTGCTCTTCGTCATGGCGAGAGCTGCCAACAAGCGATCCGGCACTCCCGAACGCGAGTGGTGACGGCCTACGATTACTGCGCAGCGATCGCCCGAAAGCACTACGAAAACTTTCCCGTCGCGTCGCACCTGCTCCCCCCGGCGATGCGCCCGCACGTTGCGGCGGTGTACGCCTTCGCACGCATTGCCGATGATTTCGCCGACGAAGGAGCGGAAGGAACGCAGGCGCGCATCGACGCGCTGGATCGCTGGGACGACCGGCTGCGCGCCGTGGCCGCGGGGGAGCGCGATCCTGGCGGTCCGCATCCGCACGTGTTCGAAGCGCTCAGCGCGACCATCCGCGACTGCCGCTTGCCTGCCGCGCTGCTCTCGGATCTTCTGAGCGCGTTCAGGCAGGATGTCACGATCACGCGGTATGCGACGTGGACCGATCTGCTCGATTACTGCCGCCGCTCGGCGAATCCTGTCGGCCGGCTCGTCCTGCGAATCGCCGGCTACGATGGCGAGCGCCTGAACGATGCGTCCGACGCTGTGTGCACCGCGCTGCAGCTGACGAACTTCTGGCAGGATCTGGAGCGCGACTACGCAAAGGGACGCATCTACCTGCCGGCCGAGATCCGAACCCATGCCGGCGCGCGGGAGGAGGATCTCGCCGCTCGCCGGCTGACCCCGGGGTGGCGTGCGTCTCTCGAGGAGGCGGCCCTGCGGACGCGCGCGCTGTTTCAGGCCGGGCGGATTGTCTGTGACCACGTCCGCGGCCGCCTGCGATGGGAGCTGCGCGGCACCTGGCTGGGCGGAGTCCGGATTCTCGATAAGCTGGAGGCCGTGCACTTCGATGTGTTCTCGCACCGTCCGACGTTGAACGTCGCCACCGACGGTCCCCTCCTGCTCTGGCAGGCGCTCACGTGGCGCACGCGCCGACTCCATCGCTGAGCTGTGGCGCGCGACACCAGCTTCTACTACTCGTTTCTGGTTCTACCGCCCGAGAAGCGCAGGGCGGTCGTCGCCGTGTGGGATGTCTGCCGCGCGGTGGACGATGCGGTGGACGAGGCGGGGAACGGGAACGGAGATCCAGCCGCGGCGATCGCGTCGTGGCGGGGCGAGCTGGCGAAGTGCTTCGATGGTCAGCCGCCGGACACGGCGCAGGGACGCGCGCTGCAGCCGTTCGTGAATCGATTCAATCTCCCGAGGTCGGCATTCGAGGCGCTCATCGAAGGCGTCGAGATGGATCTGCGTACGCGCCGGTACCCGACCTTTCAGGACTTGTATCAATACTGCATTCGCGTGGCGTCCGCGGTCGGCCTGATGTGCGTGGAGATCTTCGGCTACCGCGATCCTGCGACGCGGCAGTACGCCATCGAGCTCGGCGTCGCACTGCAGTTGACGAATATCCTCCGGGACATTCCCGGGGACTTCGCCCGCGGGCGTATCTACGTGCCGCAGGAAGACTTTGCGGCGGCAGGCTGCCGCGAGGAAGATCTCGCGGCCGAGATCGCGTCCGCTGGCAGCGGTGTGCGATCGCCCGCCGTGAAGCGCCTGCTCGCGGCGCAGGCCCATCGCGCGCGCGAGTACTACGGCCGCGCTCGCGCAGCGCTCCCGCGCGAGGACGCGCGCCGGATGGTTGCCGCCGAGATCATGGGCGCGATTTATGGCGGCATACTCGATCGCATCCAGGCGGCGGAGTACGACGTCTTCTCGCGCCTGATCCGCATCCCGCGCCCGCAGCGCGCGTTGATTGCCGGAACGGTCTGGCTGCGCTCGCTCGCGATCGGACGATGAGATTGATGAAGGCGGCCCTGAAATCTTCCTACGACAAGGCGGCCCTAAAAGGGCCGCCCTGCGATAGGCCGCCCTGCGATCGTAGCGCGGGCCTTTCAGGCCCGCGTGCGGCGTCATGACCGATGGCACGTTCGATGTCGCCGTCATCGGCGGCGGCGTGGCGGGCCTCGCTGCCGCCAGCGCGCTCGCCGCGTTGGGCCACCGCGTGATCGTGCTCGAAGCACGCGGCCGTCTGGGAGGGCGCGCCACGGCCTTCTCCGATCGCGAGACCGGCGAACGCGTCGACAACGGACAGCACGTCCTCTTCGGCTGCTATCGCGACACGTTCCGGTTCCTGCAGCGGATCGGCGCCGAATCGAACGTGGCCGTGCAGCCATCGCTCGAAGTTCCTTATCTGGACGCGAGAGGACGCCGAAGCACTCTGACGTGTCCGGCGCTCCCGTCTCCGTATCATCTGCTGGCCGGCATTCTCGCCTGGAGCGCGCTATCCTGGACGGACCGTCTGCGTGCGCTCAGGCTCGCGCGTCCGCTGCTGCGCGCGCGGCGCGGGAACATCGGTGTACGGCGAGGAGAGACGGCTGCGGAGTGGCTGACTCGTCAGGGTCAAAGCGGCCGTCTGCGCGAGTGGTTGTGGGAGCCGCTCGCCGTCGCGGCGCTCAACCAATCGCCTTCCGAAGCCTCCGCGGAACCCTTCGTCCGCGTGCTCGCGTCGATGTTCGGGACCGCGTCGACCGACGCGTCATTGGCATTCCCGCTGGTGCCGCTCGACGAGATGTACGCGCGCCCTGCGGAGCGCTACATCATCGCGCGCGGCGGTGAAGTCCGATCGAACGCGCTTGCGCGCGTGCACGTCGAGGGCGCACGGCTCGTCGGGATCGAGACTCGCGGTGAGGCGATTGCCGCTCGTGCGGTGATTGCGGCCGTTGCGTGGTGTGACGTCGCGACGCTGTTCTCGGGCGACACCTCCATGCTGCGACAGATCATCCAGCAGGCCTCGACGTTCGAATCGAAACCGATTGTCACCGTGAACCTCTGGTACGACCGCCCTGTCATGCACGATCTCTTCGTCGGTTTGCCGGGCCGCGCGATGCAGTGGGTCTTCGACAAGCGGCGGGTCTTCGGCGAACAGGCGTCGCATCTCTCGCTCGTGTCGAGCGGAGCGGACGAGCTCGTGCAGCTCGATCGCGACACACTGGTCGCGAGAGCGGCGCGCGAGGTGGCGGAATCGATTGCCGGCGCGGCGCACGCGACTCTGCTTCGAGGAACGGTCATCCGCGAGAAGCGAGCCACGTTTTCTCTTGCGCCAGACGCTCCGCCCAGGCCGCCAGTCGAGACCCCGCTGCCCTGGCTCTTCCTCGCCGGCGACTGGATCGATACGGGGTTGCCGGGCACAATTGAGAGCGCGGCCGTCGCCGGCCACCGTGCC
>JAICSD010000301.1 GCA_025937075.1 Vicinamibacteria bacterium
CGATGATGCAGGAGATCGATCGGCCCAACGTGAAGCTGTGCCTCGACGCCGTCCTGTTCTACGAGCGCCAGAGCGATGAATACATCCGCGAGGCCGTCGAGCGCTGTGCGCCGTACATCGTCTATACGCACTACGGCGCGTGGAACCTCAGCGAGACAGCGCAAGGCGAGGTCGTGCAGGATCCCGCGCCGTCGTTTGGTGGACGGATCAACTACGAGGCGTTCATCAGGGCGCTGCACCAGGCGAGCTACGACGGCTATCTCGTGTCCGAGTACTGCACCGCGGCGCTGAAGAACCACGCGATCGCCGGGATAGAGGAGGTCGATCGCGGGACACGCCTGGCACTTCGCTACATCCAGCAGATCGTCAACACCGTCGCGCCGTCGCCGGCGTCCCGGCCTGCTCCTGCGGTGGTCTGATCGCTTCCATCCCTGCTCCGGTCACCATGCGTACGAGCGGCGCCCTCAAAGCACGCCTGATGCTCATGATGTTCCTCCAGTTCTTCATCTGGGGGGCGTGGTACGCGACGGGCGGCAACTACATGAAGAGCCACGGGCTGAGCGATGCCATCTACCTGGCATACATGGCCAGCCCGATTGGATCGATCGTGGCGCCGTTCTTCCTCGGCATGATCGCGGACCGCCTCTTTCCGGTTCAGCGCGTGCTCGGGGTGATGCACATCCTCAGCGGAGCGTTCGTGTTTGGCGCGCCTTTTCTGGCCGAGGGACGATTCGCATCGACGCCGGCGTTCCTCGCGTGTCTGCTGCTGCACATGCTGTGCTACATGCCGACGGTGGGGCTCGCGATGGCGACGTCATTCCACCTCCTCGCGAACAAGGAACGCGAGTTTCCGCTGATTCGCGTGTGCGGGACGATAGGCTGGATCGCCGCGGGCATCCTGGTGAGTTACCTGCTGCACGGCGACACGACGGCGCTGCCCATGCACGTTGCCGGCGCGGCCGGAGTGTTGATGGGGCTGTACAGCTTCACGCTCCCGAACGTGCCGCCGCCGGGCGCCGGCCGCGCGCTGTCCTTGCGCGACATCGCCGGCCTCGACGCGTTCGCCGTGCTCAACTCGCGTGCCTTCGTCGTGTTCATCGTGAGCGTGATGCTGACGAGCATTCCGCTCGCGACGTATTTCGCGTACGTGCCGGTGTTCCTGCGCGACGCACAAATTCCCAACCCCGCCTTCAGGATGACCTTCGGACAGATGTCGGAGGTGCTGTTCCTGCTGTTCCTGCCGTGGTTCTTCGCGAAAGTGGGGGTGAAGGGTGTCTTGATTGCGGGCATGACGGCATGGATCGCCCGCTATGCGCTCTTCGCCGCGGGCGCGCCCGAGGCGGTCGTGTGGATGCTCATGCTCGGCATCGCCCTTCACGGGCCCTGCTATGACTTCGTCTACGTTGCCGGACAGGTTTACATCGATACGAAAGCGTCCGCAGCCATCCGCGCGCAGGCGCAGGGCCTCTTCGTGCTCATGACCTACGGCGTAGGCCAGGGCCTCGGCACCCTCGCCGCAGGCTGGGCCTTCAACGCCATCATGACGGGCGGCGGCGCGGGCTCGTTGTACCGGTGGCAGGTGTTCTGGATCCTTCCGCTCGTCTTTGCCGTCATCGTCACGGCCTTGTTCGTGGCAGGATTCAAGGACGAGGTGAGCGTCGGCGGCGCTCGAACATCGGCGGTCGTATAGCGTGCGCGCAGCCCTGCCAGTGCTTGCCGTGCTGGTGATGACCGCCATCCCGCCGCAGTCCTCCGACACACGAGTGCGTCTGCGTGACGTGGCCGCGGAGGCGGGCGTGAACTTCGTCCACAAACTCGGCGCCGCTGCGGGTAACTACTTCGTCGACAGCGTTCCGGGCGGCGTGGCCGTATTCGATTACAACGGCGACGGTCGGCCCGACATCTTCTTCACGAACGGCGCGAAGCTCCCGTCGTTCGAGAAGACGGCCGGATATTCGAACCGTCTGTACCGCAACGACGGAGGCATGCGATTCACCGACGTCACGGATGACGCGGGCGTGAGCGGCGTCGGGTACGCGATGGGCGCTGCGGCGGCCGATTACGACAACGACGGGCGCGTCGATCTGTTCGTGGCGGGTGTCCGGCAGAACCAGCTGCTTCACAACCGCGGTGACGGCCGCTTCGAGGACGTCACCCCCAAATCAGGCATCGCCAGCGGCGAATGGGGCGTCGCGGGCGGTTGGTTCGACTTCGACAACGACGGCCTGCTCGATCTGTTCGTCGTGAACTACGTGCAATGGTCTCCCGAGATCGACCGTTTCTGCGGCGACAAGGCTCGCGGGATTCGTATCTACTGCGATCCCCGGACCTATCAGGGCCTGCCCAATCGCCTCTACCGCAACCGCGGTGACGGCACCTTCGAGGATGTGTCGGCGCGCATGGGCATCAGCGCCCATGTCGGCAAGGGGATGAGCGTCGCCTTCGGCGATTACGACCACGACCGGCGCATGGACGTCTTCGTGACCAACGACACGACGCCGAATTTTCTGTTCCACAACACCGGCGCCCGCTTCGAGGAAACTGCGCTGCTCGCGGGCGTCTCCGTTTCGGACTCCGGCCGCCCGATTTCGAGCATGGGTACCGACTTTCAGGATTACGACAACGACGGCTGGGAGGACCTTCACCTGACCGCGCTGGCGGGCGAAACGTTCCCGCTGTTCCGCAACGCGCAGAACGGCACCTTCCTGGAAACGACGCAGTCGTCTGGGCTCGCGCGATTGACCGTGAAGTCCTCCGGCTGGTGCACAGCGTTCGTCGATATCGACAACGACGGCTGGAAGGACATCTTCACCGCCGATTCCCACGTCAACGACCGCATTGCCGACTTCCAGGCGATCGAAGGGCGCCAGCCGAACCAGGTCTTTCTCAATGATGGCCGCCGCGGGTTCACGGACGTCACCGCAGCGTCCGGCCTTGCTTCGGCGCCGGCCGCTCATCGTGGCTGCGGCGTCGCGGATTTCGATGGCGACGGGCGAGAGGACATGGTCGTGCTCGTGGCGGGCGGTCACGCGGAGCTCTGGAAGAACGAGAGCGCGCCGGAGCGGCACTGGCTCAACGTGCGGCTCGTCGGATCCAGGAGCAACAGGGACGCGATCGGCGCGCGCGTCGTCGTCGGCAATCAGATGCGAATCATGACGACGGCCGTGGGATACGCCTCCTCGTCGCACGCGGGGCTGCATTTCGGGCTCGGCGACGCGGCGCAGGTGGATCAGGTCTACGTCGAATGGCCGTCAGGCGTCCAAGGCGGAGTTGTTCCGGCGAAGGCGGATCAGACTCTGGTGATCGAGGAAAAATGAGGAGATGAGGCCCGCGTTGGTCCGCGTTGTCCGCGGCCGTTCTTGCGCAGCGGCGATCCGTGGCCTATGCTACGCGAAACCATGACTTCATTCGTCAAGACCCGTCTGGCCGCGATGATGTTCCTCAACTACATCATCTGGGGCTCCTGGTACGTCACGATGAACACCTATCTGACGAGCACCCTGCATTTCTCCGGCACCGAGGCCGGAGCGGTGTTCGGCACGACAGCGGTCGCCTCGATGGTGTCGCCGTTCTTCGTCGGGCTCGTCGCGGACCGCTTCTTCGCCACCGAGCGCGTCCTGGCGGCGCTCTACGCCCTGAGCGCGGTGTTCCTGGTGCTCGTGACGCAGGTCACGTCGTTTGGCGCCGTCTACGGTCTGATGCTCGTCTTCTGTCTCTGTTACTTCCCGACGATCGCGCTGACGAACTCGATCACGATGCAGAACGTGCCGGATCCGGGACGCGATTTCCCCGGTATCCGCGTGCTCGGAACCTTCGGCTGGATCTTCATCAACCTCATCGTCGGCTTCATGCGCGTGGAAGCGACGGCGACGCCGTTCCTGCTGGGTGCGATTGCGGCGGTCGTGATGTGCATCTACAGCCTGCTCGTGCTGCCGCACACGCCCCCTCCCGGGCGTGGGCAGCAGATGACGGCCCGGCGGATCCTGGGCCTCGATGCGCTCGCGATGATGAAGGATGGGTCGTTTGCCGTGTTCGTGATCGCGTCGATACTCGCGTGCATCCCGCTGACGTTCTACTACTCGTTCGCGAATCCATTCCTCAATGACGTCGGCGTGGTCAACGCCGCGGGCAAGATGACGCTCGGCCAGATGTCGGAAGTCGGGTTCCTGCTGGCAATGCCGCTCCTCTTCCGCGCCATTTCGGTCCGCGGCATCCTGCTGCTCGGCCTGATCGCATGGACGGTCCGTTACCTGCTGTTCGCGTACGGGAATCCTGGCGCTGGCATGTGGATGTTCTACGTGGCGATCCTCCTCCACGGCGTCTGCTACGACTTCTTCTTCGTCACGGGGCAGCTCTACACGGATCAGGAAGCACCCGCGCACCTGCGCAGCACTGCGCAGGGATTCATCACGTTCGTGACCTACGGGGTCGGGATGCTGGCGGGATCGCTGCTCTCGGGCAGCGTGCTCGACTACTTTTCGACGACGGGCCCCGCGGGCGTGACGAGGAACTGGACCTCCTTCTGGCTCAGCTCCGCGGTCATGGCCTTCGGCATCGCGCTGCTCGTGGTGCTCTTCTTCCGGACCGGGAAGAAGATTCAGGCCACGCAGGGCGCGGCCGAACAGCCTGTGCCCGCGTAGAGGTCCACGCAACTACAGTGGCGCGCTCCGGAGAGGGAGCTATCGTAGCGCGGCACTCGAGTGCCGCGATCAGCCCTCGCGGATAGCGCGCCAGACGCGCTCGGGCGTCAGCGGCAGGTCCCGTATGACGACGCCTGCCGCCTGATTGACGGCCGCTCCGACGGCGGCAGCAATCGCGAGGATCCCGCCCTCCCCCGCGCCTTTTGCCCCGAAGGGCCCAGGGCCGTCTTCGTTCTCGATCAAAATCGACTGCAGCCGCCGCGGTGCGTCCTTGATCGTCGGGATGCGGTAGTCGAGCGCCCCGAGATTCACAATCCGCCCGTGCCCGTCCAGGACGAGATGCTCCATGAGCGTGTGCCCGAGGCCCATAATCGCGGCCCCTTCGTCCTGGCCTTCCACCTGCTGTGGGTTCAAGGCCTTCCCGATATCGCTGACGAGCACGAGCTTCAGAACCTCCACGGTGCCCGTCTCGCGATCGACGGACACTTCCGCCGCGGCGCACATCACCTCCCAGAACGCCGGGCTGCCGCCGAGCGGGTGATTCGGATTGAACGCGTTTCGTTCCTCGCCGATGCCGATCACCTCACCACGCGGCGGGCCGAAGTGGCGCTTCAATAGTTCCGCGTAGGACAACACTCGATGGTCCGCGCGAACGCTGCCGTCCTCCACGATGATGTCCCTGTCGTCGACGTCCAGAACGTGTGCAGCCATCTGCTTCAGGCGCGTCTTGATCTGTTCGCACGCCTTCAGGACCGCATTGCCCATGAAGACCGTCGAGCGGCTGGCGGACGTCGACGAGTCGAACGGCGCCACGGCCGTGTCTCCCATCACCAGGGCGATGCGATCGATCGGAACGCCCAGCGACTGGCTCGCGATCTGCGACAGCACGGTTCGTGCGCCCTGCCCCATGTCCGACGTGCCTGACAGGATCGACGCGCTTCCGTCGTAATGGAGCCGCACGATGGCCGTCGACGTCGACGCCGTCGATGAGCTCTTCAATCCCAGCGAGACACCGCGCCCGCGATTCCGCGGCAGCGGCCCGTTCCATTCGATCGCCTCGGC
>JAICSD010000379.1 GCA_025937075.1 Vicinamibacteria bacterium
AGCCGGTAACCCAGATCGATCCACCGCCGCGCGCCCACGCGTCTCCGCGCCACGTATCGGATCCGCGCTCGCCGGGCGAAGGGATTGTGTTGAAACGCCAGACCTCTTTTCCTGTCGTCGTCTCGTACGCGGCGACGAAGCCGCGGATCCCGTACTCGCCGCCGCCGACCCCGACGATGACCTTGTCCTTGACCACGAGCGGCGCGAGGCTGACGGAATAACCCTTCGCATAATCGGCGACGGTCGTATTCCAGAGGACGTGTCCGGTGCGCGCGTCGAGCGCGACCAGGTGTGCGTCGAGCGTCCCCATGAACAGTGTATCGCCCGCAATCGCAAGGCCCCGGTTGTTCGCGCCGCAGCAGACCTTGTAATCCGCTGCCCCCGGGTATTTGTAGACCCAGAACAGGCGCCCGGTCCTCGCGTCCACGGCAAGGACATCGTTCGGCCGCTGCGTGAGATACATGATGCCATCGACCACGAGCGGCGACGCTTCCCACGGCCCGAACACCTGCGCCTGGAGGATCCATTTCAGCTCGAGGTCGCGAACGTTCGATGCGTCGATCTGGCCGAGCGCGCTGTAACGCGCACCGGAGTAGGTTCCCGAGTACGTCAGCCAGTTCTGCGGCTCGTCGGCCGCGTGCAGCAGGCGATCGCTGGTGATCTGGGCGGCGAGTCCCGAACCGGCGATGAGCAGTGCTACGACACAGATGGCGCGACGCTTCACCGTTCGGTGCCCTGCAGCGAAACCAGATAGGCGACGAGGTCGTTCTGCTCATCGGACGTGAGCGTATCTTTGTACGATGGCATCGTCGACGCGTCGCTCACGGCCCACGCTCGAAGTTCGTTCTTCACGAGTGACACGAGGCGGCCCTGGTGGGTCATCAGCTGGACGGTGTAGGTGTCTTCATTGAGCCGCCTGCCCGTGATGACGCGGCCGTCGGGTGCCACCGCGCGCACCGGACGGTTGATCGGACGCATCACGAGAGAGGGGTTCACGAGCGATTGCCGAATGCTCGCCGGGGCGCGAGTGCGCCCCACATCCGTGAGGTCCGGCCCGGAATAGCTTCCCTTGTTCTCCACGCGATGGCATTCGAGGCAGCGCCCGCGTCCCTCGAAGATAACGCGGCCCTGTTCGATGCTGCCGGCGGCGGCGCTCCCGACAGCATCGGGCAGTCCCGCCCTGATGAACGCGACGATCGCGCGGGTGTCGGCAGCGCCCAGCCGAAAGCCAGGCATGCCGGTTCCAGGAATGCCGTTGTTGATGATGCCGATCAGCGCAGTATCCGTGGATGCGCGCGGCAGCGGCCCCCGGCGCAAGTCGACGGTCCCCACGCCGGCACCTGAAGGGCCGTGGCAATTGGCACAGACCGCGGCGTAGAGGCGGGCTCCCGCTGCGACATCGGCATCCGAGTAATTCCCTGCATGGTCCTGCGCCGCGAGCGCGGCCGCCGCAAGCAGCAGGAATGTCGCGGTCAGTGTACGCACGCGAGTATCACTTCCCGCGGAGCTTTGCAACCGGGCCATCGACGCCGTTCGGCAGCTGCTCGTTCGCGAGCTGATCGTCGTCTGCTACTTCCTTTTTCAGGCGAGCGAGCTCGTTCTTCAGGCTGGCGGTCAACGTCTCGTGCCCGGGTTGTCCGTAGAGATTGTGCAGCTCGAATGGATCGTTCACGAGGTCGTACAGCTCCCATTGATCTTTCTTCCAGAAGTAGATCAACTTGTGCGTTTGTGTACGGACGCCGTAATGCGCGCGCGTGTTGTGGTCGCCCGGGTCGTGATAGTAGCGGTAGTACATCGATGTCCGCCAGTCCGCGGGGGTGTTCCCCTTCAGAACCGAGACGAGGCTTCGGCCCTGCATGTCGCGCGATGCCGGCAGCCCGGCGGCGTCGAGGAACGTCGGCGCGAAGTCGATGTTCAGCGCCATCGCATCGATGCGGGCGCCCGGCTTCACGACGCCAGGCCATCGGATCAAAAACGGCATGCGGAGCGATTCCTCGTACATGAAGCGCTTGTCGAAGAGGCCGTGATCGCCGAGGAAGAAGCCCTGGTCGCTCGTATAGATGACGATCGTGTTCTTGGCAAGCCCGCTGCGGTCGAGGAAGTCCAGTACCTGCCCGACGCTGTCGTCGACGGATTGGACGGTCGCCAGGTAGTCCTGCATGTAGCGCTGATATTTCCAGCGCGTCAGCGCCTCGCCCGTGAGGGTTACCGTCTTGCCATCGATCGTCGTGGTCACGCTGTCGGGCTTCGTGGACAGCCAGGCGGCGCGATCCGCGCCCTGAAGCTCGGGTGGTGGCGTGAGCTTCAGGTCCCGCCTGGTCAAATCCTTCGCCACGCGCTGCTGGTTTTCGTGAAGGGCGTCCGTTCGCGTCTCGTACGAGTCCCAGAACGTTTCCGGCTCCGGTATCCATTCGCCGGCGAAGCGCGCGCCGTGCGCGGCGTCCGGCTGCCACGGACGATGCGGCGCCTTGTGGTGCAGCATCAGGAAGAAGGGCTTGTCGCGCGGACGATTCTGCAGGAAGTCGATTCCAAGTTCGGTGATGACGTCCGTCACGTATCGCCCGGTGTACGTCTTCTCGCTCGTCGCCGTGTAGAAGATCGGATCCATGTAGGCGCCCTGTCCGGGAAGGATGTCCCAGCGATCGAAGCCGGCCGGATCGCTTCCCAGGTGCCACTTCCCGATCATTCCCGTGTAGTAGCCGCCCGCCTGCAGCAGGCGCGCGACCGTCATCCGCGCGCTGTCGAACCGGTTGAACACCGTCACGCCATTGATGTGCGAGTACTGTCCTGTCAGGATTGCGGCGCGGCTCGGCGTGCAGATTGCGTTCGTCGCGAAGACGTTCGTCAGAACCGCCCCGTCACGCGCGAGCCGATCGATGTTCGGCGTCTTGTTGACGTGGGAGCCGTACGCGCCAATCGCGTGTGCCGCATGATCGTCCGACATGATGAAGATGATGTTCGGGCGGTCCTGAGCGGCGGCCGGGAGCACGAGGACAAGGAGCACCGAGAGGAAAAGAATCAGCCTGCGCACGCGCGGGATGGTAGCACGGGGGCGCCTCACGCTGAGGAGGTCGGTAGTCGGTATGTCCGGTAGTCGGTAGTCGGTAGTCGGAGTCCGCGGTCGGAGAGGTTGGAGATCCACCAAAGAAATGATAAACACTCCGCACGATGAGAACAGACTGGAACCTCGCGACATCCCTTGTCATTTTCTTCGGCGCCGCACTAATTGCCATGGCTGTGACCTCAAACGCGGGCGGCGAGCAGACGCCGCCTCCCGGCCCGCGCGAGGTCCCTGCGCGGACGCTGCCGGTCCCGGACACGGTCAGCCCCGAGATGCAGAAGCTCGTGGCAGCGCCTCCCCAAGCCAACTGGAACGACATTCCGAAGACACCCGAGGACTGGAACGCGATCGGTTCGCGGCGTGGCAACGGAATCGCGCTTGCCGCGATGCGCGAGCGGCTTGGCGTGAAGCTCGAGCCGACGACGGTCAATGGCGTGAAGGCGTACATCCTGACGCCGAACGAGATCGCGCCCGAGAATCGCAACCGTCTGCTGCTGCACGTGCACGGCGGCTGTTACATGCTTCAGGGCGGCGAAACGGGCACTACCGAAGGGGTCTTGATGGCCGCATATGGCCATTACAAGGTCCTCTCGGTCGACTACCGGATGCCGCCCGCGCACTTCTACCCCGCTGCGCTGGACGATGTGGTGGAGGCGTGGAAAGGTGCGGTGAAGATGTCGGATCCGAAGCGGATGGCCATCTTCGGGCTATCCGCCGGCGGCGCGCTGACATTGTCTGCGATTCATCGTTTGAAACAGGAGGGGCTGCCCTTGCCCGCCGCCATCGCGCCGGGGACGCCCATGTCGGATCTCACGGGCGCCGGCGACTCGTTTCACACGAACTTCATGGTGGACAACGTGCTCGTCGGCATCGGCCGCTGTGATGCGATGGCCGAGTACTACGCGCACGGCCACGACCTGAAGGACCCGATGCTCTCGCCTGTCTACGGGGACATGCATGAGTTCCCGCCGACAATCCTGACGACCGGCACGCGCGATCTGCTGCTCAGCAGCACTGTCCGCGTGCACCGGAAGCTGCGCCAGGCGGGCGTCGAGGCGGTGCTGCAGGTGTTCGAAGCGCAGTCACACGCGCAGTACAACCGCGACACGCCCGAGGGGAAAGAGGCCTTCGAGGAGATCGCCAGGTTCTTCGACAAGCACCTGGAGAAATAGGCCCCGTCACTCCATCAACGCGAACACGTGCAGCGCGCCGTCCGCGCCGACGGCGACGTACTGCTTGCCGTCCACTTCATATGAGACGGGTCCGCTCGCGACCGTGCCTCCGAGATTGACGCTCCAGAGCGGCTCGCCGGTCCGCGCGTCGACCGCAAAGAAGTGGCCTTCGCGGCCGCCCGCGAATACGAGATCGGACGCCGTCGACAGCACGCCGCTCTCCGTGTAGTCGACCATCTTGAAGTCCCACTTTTTCTCGCCCGTCGCAGGATCGAGCGCGCGGAGTGCGCCGTAGCCTTCGGCCTCCGTTCTGTACTGAGGAAGAGCGCGCCCGCCTCCGCCGCCGCGGGCACCCGCCGGCGCGCTGCCGCGGCCCGGCCGCCCCGTGTACTTCCGGCCCGTCGCCCATGGCGGAACATCCGCCTTCTGTGAG
>JAICSD010000036.1 GCA_025937075.1 Vicinamibacteria bacterium
GCCGGCAAGGTGATCCTGCTGCGCTATGCGGAAGGGCACGGCAGCACGTCTGAGCGTGAAGAAGGCTTCCTCGAGGCGATGAAGGCGCACCCGCAGATCGAGGTCGTCAGCTCGAACCAATACGTCGGCGCCGACGTCGAAGGGGCCTACAAACGGGCCGAGTCGATCCTGAACACGTACAAGAAGCCCGATGGCAGCCTCGGCATCGACGGTATCTTCTGCCCGAACGAGTCGTCCACGTTCGCAACGCTCCGCGTCCTCCAGGACAACGGCTGGGCGGGCAAGGTCCATTTCGTCGGCTTCGACGCGACGGAAAACATGGTGAAGGCGCTGCACGATCGCGCGCTCGACGGCCTCGTCGTCCAGGATCCGGTCAAGATGGGCTACCTCGCGGTGAAGACGATCGTGGCACACATCAAAGGACAGCCGGTGGAGCGCCGCATCGATACGGGCGTCCACGTCGCCACGGCGGAGAACATGGATCAGCCGGACATGAAGGCGCTCCTCCATCCGGATCTCGCGCAGTGACCGGGTCCCCCGAAACGGCGCCGCGTTTCGAGATGCGCGGCATCCGCAAGGCGTTCCGGGCGACGGTGGCGCTCGCCGGCGTGGATCTGTCCGTATCGTCGGGAGAGATCTGCGGGCTGATTGGCCAGAACGGCGCGGGCAAGAGCACCCTGATGAACATTCTGGCGGGGGCTCTGGAACCCGACGCGGGAGAGATGCGCCTCGACGGCGCTCGATATGCGCCGCGCAGCCCGCTGGCGGCACGACGGGCGGGGGTGGCGATGATCCATCAGGAGCTGTCGCTCGCACCGCATCTGTCGGTGATGGAGAACATCCTCATCGGCGCGGAGCCGACGCGATTCGGCCTTCTCGATCGCGCGCGCATGCGTCAGATGGCAGCGCAGGCGCTCTCCGAACTTGGCCACGACGACATTCCGCCCGACGCGATCGTGGGCCGGCTCTCCGTCGCTGCCCAGCAGCTCGTCGAGATTGCGCGCGCGCTCGCGGTCGGCTGCCGCGTGCTCGTGCTCGACGAGCCCACCAGCAGTCTCGGCCACGACGATGTGCGGCGCCTGTTCGAGCTGCTGCGGCGGCTGAAAGCACAAGGGCACGCGATCGTCTACATCTCGCACTTCATCGAGGAGGTGAAGGAGGTGGCTGATCGATTCGTCGTGCTCCGCGACGGCCGCCATGCCGGCTCGGGCGCCGCGACGGAGGCGACGCACGATCAGATCGTCGCCATGATGGTTGGGGGCGCAGTCGAGACGCTGTTTCCGCGCAGTCCTCGTACGCCCGGCGAAGCCATTCTCGAGGTGGAGGCACTGCAACCTGGCGACGCGAACTTCACGCTGCACCGTGGCGAAATCCTCGGCATCGCCGGCCTGATTGGATCCGGGCGGACGCGTCTGCTGCGCACGATCTTCGGCCTCGAAGCCGTACGCTCGGGACGCGTGCGCATCGGCGCGTTCAGCGCCGCGGCAAGCCCGCGCGGCCGCTGGCGCCAGCACGCCGGAATGGTCAGCGAGGATCGCAAGTCCGAAGGCCTGGCCGTCACGATGAGCGTCGCGGACAACCTGACCCTGACTCGCCTCGAACCGTTCGGACGCGCCGGCTTGATCGCCCCTGCGCGTCAGCGCGCCGAGACCGAGCGCTGGATCTCGCAGATGGATATCAAGTGCAAGGGTCCCGAGCAATCGGCGGCGGAGCTGTCGGGCGGCAACCAGCAGAAGGTCGCGATCACCCGGCTGCTCCACCACGACGTCGACGTCCTGCTGCTCGACGAGCCGACGCGCGGCATCGACGTCGGGAGCAAGGCGCAGATCTATCGTCTGATGGACGCGCTCGTCGCCGATGCGAGCGGCGGCCGCCCGAAGGCCGTCCTGCTGGTCAGCAGTTACCTTCCGGAGCTGCTCGGCCTCTGCGATCGGATCGCCGTGATGCGCCGCGGACGGCTTGGGGCACCGATGCCTGCGGAAGGATTGACGGAGCACGACCTGATGATCGAAGCCACCGCAGGCACCAGCCTTCGAGACGCTCAGGCTGGCCCCGAGCAACGTCGACGGGCGAAATGACGGCCCGGTCGCTGCTCGATCGCGCGGGCACGTTCCTCGGGCTCGTCGCCGTCGCGGTGTTCTTCGGCATCCTCGTCGGGCCGCAGTTCTTCGATCCGGCCAACCTCGAGCTGATGGCGCGGCAGACGGCGATCGTTGCTATGGCGGCGCTCGGGATGACGGTGGTGATCGTCGCCGGCGGGATCGATCTCTCGGTGGGCTCCACGATCGCGTTGGGCACGGTCGTGATCGCCCTGATGCTGCGCGGAAGCGCCACGCCGATCGTAGCGGCGCTCGGCGCCGTAGCGGCCGGAGCGCTGTGCGGACTCGTGAATGGCGCGCTCATCACGAGGCTGAAGGTGGTACCGTTCATCGTGACGCTCGGCACGCTGCTCGTCGTCCGCGGCGCCGCGAAGGGGCTTGCGGATGAGCGGCGGATCGAAGCGCCGGTCACGTGGCTGAACGATCTGCTGCGCGTTCCGCGCGGCGGCGCAATCCTGCCGTCAGGCCTCTGGCTGCTGATCGCGCTCGCGCTCATCGTCGCCGGCGTCCTGAAATATACGCGGTTCGGCCGGCACATCTTCGCCATCGGTTCGAACGAGCGGATGGCGCGCCTGTGCGGCGTCGCGATCGACCGCACCAAGCTCTTCGTCTACGCGCTCGCGGGCGCGTTCGCGGGGCTGGCCGGGCTGCTGCAGTTCTCGAAGCTGTCCGTCGGCGACCCGACCGTCGCGGTCGGCCTCGAGCTCGACGTCATCGCCGCCGTCATCATCGGCGGCGGCAGCCTGTCCGGCGGACGCGGCACGATCGCCGGCACGATCATCGGTGCGATGATCATGACCATCATTCAGGTCGGATGCTCGCAGAAGGGGCTCGCGAACTGGATACAGCAGATCGTCACCGGCGGGATCATCGTTGGCGCAGTCGCGCTCGATCGTATCCGGTCGGCCTGAGTGAGCAGACATGAAAATCAGAAGCCTTGACGTTTTCGACCTGCGGTTCCCCACATCGCGCACCAACGCCGGCACGGATGCGATGCACCCGGATCCCGACTACTCCGCGGCGTACGTGATCCTGAAAACGGACGCCAGTCTCGAAGGCCACGGTTTCACCTTCACGATCGGCCGCGGCAACGAGATTTGCGCGGCGGCGATCCGTGCGCTCTCGCCGCTGGTGGTCGGCCGCTCGCTCGAGGACATCACCGCCGATCACGCCGGCTTCTGGCGCTCATTGGCATGCGAGAGTCAGCTGCGATGGCTGGGGCCCGAGAAGGGCGTCATTCACCTCGCGATGGCGGCAGTGGTCAATGCCGTGTGGGATCTGCACGCGAAGCGCGAGGGCAAGCCGGTCTGGAGGCTCCTGACGGACATGTCGCCGCGCGAGCTCGTCGCGTGCATCGACTTCCGCTACATCACCGACGCGCTCACGCCGGACGAAGCCGTCGAGCTGCTGGAGAGACAAGCGCCAACGAGGGCACAGCGCGAATCGCAGCTCCTCGCGGAAGGCTATCCCGCCTACACGACGTCGGCGGGCTGGATCGGGTATTCCGACGATTCCATCCGACAGTTGTGCCGCGACGCGCTCGCCGATGGCTGGACGCATTTCAAGGTGAAGGTCGGCGGCGCCCCGGCCGACGATGCGAAGCGGCTCGCGCTCGTGCGGAACGAGATCGGACCGAACAATCGAATGATGATGGACGCCAACCAGCGCTGGGATGTCAACGAGGCAATCGAGTGCGTGCGCGCGCTCGCGCGCTACAACCCGTGGTGGATCGAAGAGCCGACGAGTCCCGACGACGTGCTCGGGCATGCGGCAATTGCGAAGGCCGTGAAGCCCGTTGGCGTGGCGACCGGCGAGCACTGCGCCAACCGCGTCATCTTCAAACAGCTCCTGCAGGCGGATGCGATCGACTTCTGCCAGATCGACAGCTGCCGGCTTGGCGGCGTCAACGAGAACCTCGCCGTCATCCTGCTGGCGGCGAAGTTCGGCGTGCCGGTCTGTCCGCATGCTGGCGGCGTAGGCCTGTGCGAGCTGGTGCAGCACCTGTCGATGTTCGACTACCTCGCTGTCTCAGGACGCATGGACGATCGCGTCACGGAGTTCGTCGACCACCTGCACGAACACTTCGTCGATCCGGTGATCGTCCGCCGCGGACGCTATCTCGCGCCGTCGCGGCCCGGGTACAGCAGCACGATCAAGCCCGACACCCGGACGGCCTATCGCTATCCTGACGGCGAGATCTGGACGGCCGTTCCCAGGGAGACAACAAGGGCGACGCCTCTCTCATGAGCTACCCGCGCGTTGCCTCGTTCAAGACGCCCGATGCGCTTCGGCAGCATCTCGACGAAGCCGGCGTGCGCCT
Organism: Vicinamibacteria bacterium; assembly: GCA_025937075.1. The sequence goes on from JAICSD010000036.1 coordinate 4,420, forward strand.
CGATCTCGACGATCGCGTCGAGGCGGGTCCGTCCTCGCCGCTCGCGCGTCCGTTTGCGTCGGGCGGAATCGAAGTCGGCAACCGCTTCTGCATCCTGCCCATGGAGGGATGGGACGGGACGGCAGACGGACATCCCAGCGATCTGACACGACGGCGGTGGCGGCATTTCGGCCAGAGCGGCGCGAAGTTGATCTGGGGCGGTGAGGCCGTTGCCGTGCGGCACGACGGCCGCGCGAACCCGAATCAGCTCGTGCTCACGGAAGCGACGCGGTCGGGGATTGAATGCCTGCGCCGCGAGCTCGTGGGCGCGCACCGCGAACGCTTCGGGTCCGATCGCGATCTCCTGATCGGTCTGCAGCTCACACATTCGGGACGGTACGCGCGTCCGGCGGCGACGGATCGATCGGAGCCGCGCGTCGCCTATCATCACCCGTTCCTGGATCCCCGCTCTCCTCATGGTGTGTCGCTCATGAGCGACGACGATCTGGATCGGCTCGTCGACGACTTCATCGCGGCGGCGCGGCTCGCGTGGGCGTCAGGGTTCGCATTCGTCGATTTCAAGCATTGCCACGGCTATCTCGGCCACGAGCTGCTCAGCGGACGCGATCGGCCGGGCCGCTACGGCGGGAGCCTCCACAACCGGACGCGGTTTCTGAGGAACGTGGTCGCGGGAATCCGCGCTGCGGCGCCTGCGCTGAGGATCGCCGTCCGGCTCTCGGTGTTCGATACGGTGCCGTTCAGCGGCAACGCAGACGGGATCGGCGCGCCCGACACGACGCCGGACGGCTACCGTTGGGCGTTCGGCCTCCTCGACGGCGACATGGACCGTGCGCTCACCGACGCGCGCGAGCTGCTGTCGATTCTCGCGTCCCTGGACGTTCGATGGATCTGTGTGACGGCGGGCAGCCCCTACTACAACCCGCACGTGCAGCGTCCCGCGCTCTTCCCGCCGAGCGACGGCTATCTGCCTCCGGAGGATCCGCTCGTGGGCGTCGCGCGCCACATCGAGGCGACCGCGCGGCTCAAGACGGCCTTCCCGTCGATGATCTTCGTGGGCTCCGGCTACTCGTACCTGCAGGAGTATCTTCCTCACGCCGCACAGCACGCGATACGGCATGGCATGGCCGACTTCGTTGGCCTGGGCCGGATGGTGCTGGCCTACCCTGACCTGCCGGCAGACGTTCTCGCCGGACGTCCGCTGCAGCGCAAGAAGATCTGCCGCACCTTCAGCGACTGCACGACCGGCCCGCGGCTCGGCCTCGTGTCGGGGTGCTATCCACTCGATCCGCTGTACACGAAACATCCCGACGGCATCCGCCTGCGCGAGCTGAAAGCAGAGGCCGCGGACCGCGCCTAGGCGACGCGCGTCTCTCCTTGACAATCTAGGAGAGGCGGCGGTAGGCTCTCTCCTCGTCATCCTAGGAGAGAGCCTGTGGCCACGACGACGGAGCTGCTGCAGGGCACGCTGGACCTGCTCATCCTGAAGGCGATCTCGCTCGGTACCCTGCACGGGTATGGAGTCCTGCTTCGCATCCAGCAGATCTCCGGCGGTGCGCTGCAGATTCAGCAGGGATCGCTGTATCCGGCGCTCTACCGCCTCGAGCATCAGGGCCTCATCGCGGCCGAGTGGGGAGAATCCGACAACAAGCGGCGCGCCAGGTTCTACTCGATCACGGCCGCGGGCAGAAAGCGCCTGCGCGAAGAGGTCGGCTACTGGCAGCGCCTGTCCGACGCGATCAACGCCGCGGTTCGCGCGGTTCCGGAGGACGTATGAGGCTCCCCTCGATGCTGAGATCGTTCGTCAGGGCAGCGCTGCGCTCCCGGCGTGTCGACCGCGAGATGGAGGAAGAATGGCGCTTCCACCTCGACAGCCGCGTTGACGCGCTCATGACCGAAGGCTGGAGCCGACGCGCCGCCGAGAGCGAAGCCCGGCGCGAGTTCGGCGACCAGTTGCGGTGGAAGGAACAGGGGCGTGAAGCGCGCGGGCTTCGCTTTCTTCACGAACTGGCGGCCGACGTGCGCTACGCCGTCCGGCAGATGCGGCGCACGCCCGCGGTCGCCTTCGTGATCACCGCAACCCTCGCGCTCGCGATCGGCGCGAACGTCGCCATGTTCACGCTGACGAACGCCGTCCTGCTGAAGCGCCTTCCCGTTTCCGAGCCCGAGCAGCTCGTGCAGTTGTCCTGGGCGGCGCGCCGCTTCGGCTTCGCCACCTCCTACAACGGGAGCGCGCGCCCGAATGCCGCGGGCGAGCGCGTGGCCACTTCCTTCGCGCTTCCGGTCATCGACGCGATCCGCGATCGCAGCACGACGTTCTCCGACGTGTTCTGCTTCGCGTCGCCGCAGCCGTTCAACGTCGTCGCGCAGGGCGGCTCGGAGCTCGTCGACGGACAGTTCGTCTCCGGGAACTTCTTCACAGGCCTCAGAGTCGCGGCCATCGTCGGACGCACGCTGACCGACGAGGACGACCGCGCCGGCGCCCCGCCCGTCGCCGTGATCAGCGACAGCTTCTGGAAGCGCGCGTTCGGAGCGGCGCCGGACATCGTGGGGCGCACGATCAGCGTGAACAGGACGGCCGTCGCCATTGCGGGCGTGCTCCCGGCGTCCTTTTTCGGCGTCCTGCCGGGCAGCCGGCCCGCGGTAATCCTGCCGTTGGCCCTCAGCTCCATCGATCCGTCGACACCGGCGACCTCACTGACCAGCACCAGGTACTGGGGCTTCGAGGTGATGGGCCGATTGGAGCCCGGCATCAGCGCGGCGCAGGCGCAGGCCGAAACCGAGATGCTCGCCCGGCAGGCGATTGCGGCATCCGGCCCCGAGAAGGAGTACGACCCACCGCGAATCCTGCTCGACTCCGGCAGTCGCGGCCTCGGCGACCTGCGGCGCGAATTCTCGCGGCCGCTCCGCATTCTCATGGGCGTGGTCGGCGTCATTCTGCTGATCGCCTGCGCGAACATTGCCGGGCTGCTCATCGTGCGCGCCAGCTCGCGTCAACGCGAGATTGGAACCCGCCTCGCGCTGGGGGCCGGCCGTGGGCGCCTTGTCAGACAGCTCCTCACCGAAAGTCTGGTGCTCGCTTCCGGAGGCGGCGCGATCGGATTTGCGGTCGCGCTCGGCTTCCGCCACGCGCTCCCGATCCTCGTGACAGAAGGATCAGCGACGATCGATCTCGACCTCGCGATGGACACCCGGTTGCTGCTGTTTGCGGCCGGCACGTGCGTGGCCTCCGGCGTCGTTTGCGGTCTGCTGCCCGCGCTGCGCGCCACGGGCACCGACGTGGCGTCGCTCATCGGACGAAGCCTGTCGGGAACGATGACGCCGACGGCGCGTCTGTGGACCGGCAGCATCCTGATCGTCGTGCAGGTGGCGCTGTCGCTCGTGCTGCTCGTCGGCGCCGGACTGTTCGTGCGGACGCTCCTGAACCTGCGGTCGGAAGCTCTGGGATTCGAGCCCGAAGGCCTGCTGCTGTTCACCATGGCGCCCGCGCAGAGCGGCTACCGCGCAGAGCAGCTGAACGACTTCTACGAACGCGTGCTCGATCGGATCGGGACCGTGCCAGGCGTGCGCGCGGCGTCGATCTCGCGTCATGCCATTCTCACCGGCGGAGCGACGAGCGATGGCGTGCTGATTGCCGGGACCAGCACCCCGGTCGGCACGAACATTCACTACATCGCGCCGCATTACTTTCAGACCATGGGGATGCCCCTCATGCTCGGCCGCGACATCGGATGGCAGGACCGCGATGGATCCGGCCATGTCGCCATCGTCAACGAGACGCTCGCGCGGTCGCTGTTCGGCAGCGCGTCTCCGCTCGGGCAGCGGCTGCTGCATCCGGGTGATGCACCGGCCGATGCGATGGAGGTCATTGGCGTCGCCGCGGATGCCAAGTATGCCTCGCTTCGGGAACCGGCTCCGGCGACCGTCTACGAGCCGTATCGAATGCGTCCTCGACGAGAGATGACTTTCGCCGTGCGCACCGAGGGGGAGCCGGCAGCATTCGTCGCGGCCATTCGCAGCGTCGTTGCCGAGATCGATCGATCCGTTCCGATGTTCGATGTCCGGACGCAGACAGATCAGATCGAGCAGGCCACCCGGCAGGAACGCCTCTTCGCCGTGCTCGTCTCGGGGTTCGCGGTGGTCGCGCTGCTGCTCGCCTGCCTTGGCATCTACGGCACGCTCTCCTATCGCGTCGCGCGCCGCGGTCCGGAGATCGGCTTGCGCATCGCGCTCGGAGCGACCCGGGGCGGAGTCGTGGGGCTGATGCTCCGGGAGTCGGTCGGACCTGTGGCGATCGGTGCGGTGCTTGGGGTGGCAGGCGCATTTTCGGCGGTCCGCCTCGTGCGGAGCATGCTGTTCGGCGTCGCACCCGATGACACGGTGTCGATCGGCATCGCCGTCCTTCTGCTCGTCGGCTGCGCGCTGGTCGCGGCGCTGATACCGTCTGCCCGCGCGGCGCGTCTCGAACCAGTGGTCGCGCTGCGCCAGGAATAATGCACGGCCGATGGCGTGGCACGGCCGGCGGCTGATCCTTGGGCGTTGGGCGCTGAACGCGGACTAACGCTCGACTTTTTCCCCTTCGAACTCGACGACGACGACCGTCGCCATCGGATCGAGCATCGGCCGCTCGAGATTGAATGTCGTCTTCCCGTTGTCGGTCTTCAATTCCACCGGCGCGTGATCCGCGAGCCGGTACGCACGCGTGATGCGGTTCTTCATCACCGGTATCTCGAACGGCGCGCGCGGTTCGTTGAAGAAGGTGAAGTACAGCTTCCCCGGCTTGGTCGTCACGCGCCACTCGGTCTGCGGCAGGAAGAGCCGCTGCCCGCGGACATCCTTCGCGCCATGGCTCGTGTACTCGCCGAACTCCTCGCCGAACGGCGACACGCCCGCGCCATAGATGGCATCTCCATTCACTTTCAGCCAGCGCCCGGCCGTCCGCAGGATGTCCTGGCTCGCCTGCGGGATGACGCCCTCGGCTGTTGGTCCGACGTTGAGCAGGTAATTCCCTCCCTTGCTGACGATGTCGATCAGCTTGAAGACAATCGCGCCGGGCGACTTCCAGTCGGTGTCGTCCTTTCGAAAGCCCCACGTGTGGTTGATCGTCGCGGGCGTCTCCCATGCTTCGTGCGACGCCGTGTCGGGCACGGCGTTATCTCCCGTCGATCGATAGTCGCCTTCAGTGCCAAGGCGGCCGTCGATGAGCGTATCCGGCTGCAGCGTGCGGACGATGTTCGCGAAGCGCTGGCCACGTTCCGGCGTCATCATGCGCGGCGTGTCGAACCAGATGAGCGCGACGGGTCCGTACCCGGTGAGCAGTTCCTTCACCTGTGGTTCAGCTTTGTTGCGCAGGTATTCGTCGTACGGCTTCAGCTCCCTGCCGTCCGGTCCCTGATCCGGGCCGAAGTCCCAGGTGTTTCCGGCACCTCCGGGCTCGTGCCAGTCCTGCGATTGCGAGTAGTAGAAGCCGAGGCGCATACCATGCTTCGCGCAGGCATCGGCCAGCTCCTTCAGGACATCGCGCTTGAACGGCGTCGCGTCCACGACGTTGTACGAGCTCACCTTCGACTTGAACATCGCAAACCCGTCGTGGTGCTTCGACGTGATGACGATGTACTTCATGCCGGCGTCCTGCGCGAGCTGGACCCACTCGTCCGCGTTGAACTTCACAGGGTTGAACTGCCTCGCGAGCTGTTCGTATTCGCTGACCGGCACCTGGCACCGGTTCATGATCCACTCGCCGAGGCCGAGACAGCGCCGGCCATGCCACTCGCCGGCTGGAATGGCGTAGAGGCCCCAATGGATGAAGAGCCCGTACCTCGCCTCGCGGAACCACTCGAGGCGCTTCTCCTTTGCCGGATCGGACGAAGCCCCCTGATGCGCCCGATCCTGTGCGATGCTGGTCGTCAACGACAGCGCGGCGAGCAGGGCTGCAATGATGCTTCTGCGCATTGCGGACTCTCCCTCGGACTTGAACCACAGCGCGGCGTCGCGCGTCGCCCGTGATACTGTCCTTTACCGTTAAAGTCAAGCGACTTTGCCGTTAAAGCCGAGTGGCCGCGCGAGACGCACCATGCCACCAACCACCACCATGAAGCGGATTGCCGGGGAGCTCGGTGTATCCATCACCACTGTCTCGAAGGTCCTCAACAACCGGGAGGACATCGGCCACGCGACTCGCGCGCGCGTGCTCGCGAAGGTGGCCGAACTGGGATATCAGCCCAATGCCGTCGCGCGCAGCCTCACGCTCCGCCGCACGCACACGCTCGGCATCATCATCCCGGATCTGATGCACTCGTTCTTCGTCGAGATCGTGGCGGGGCTCGAGACGATTGCGCGCGCGCGCGGGTACGGCCTGCTCCTCTGCAGCTCGAACGAGGATCCGGCCAAGGAGCGGGACGAGATCGACATGCTGCGGCAGCGGCAGGTCGACGGCATCGTGCTCGCGTCGGTCAACGCCGCGGGCAACACCGACCTGCTGCAGCGCCTCGGCACGGTCGGCATCGGGCTGGTGATGATCGACCGCGACGATCACCCCGCCGTCCGCTGCGATCGCGTCCTCACCGACGACGAGCTCGTCGGGCACCTGGCGACCACACATCTATTGGAGCAGGGGCGCCGCGCGATTGCACACATCGCCGGACCGAACATCATCCACGCGAAGCGTCGCGCCGATGGTTATCGGGCCGCCTTGAAGGAGCACGGCATCCGCGGACGCGCCGAATGGATCCTCAAGGGCGGCTTCATGGAAGCGGACGGCTATCGCGCGATGAAGAAGACCCTCGCCCTCGAGCCGCGGCCGGACGCCGTCTTTGCCGCCAACGATCCCGCGGCAATCGGCGCGATGAAGGCGATTTGGGAAGCTGGCCTACGCGTCCCTGAGGACATCGCGATCGTCGGCGTCGGCGACATCGCGCTGGGCGACCTGCTGCGCGTGCCCTTGAGCACGGTGAGCTGGTCGCGTGCGGAGCTGGGGCGGCGCGCAGCGGAGCTGCTGCTCCAGCGCATCGAGGCGGACTCGCGCGACAAGTTCCGCCGTGTGATCATTCCGCCGGAACTTGTGGTGAGGCGGTCGAGCGGAGGCTAGACGATTGCCGATTGCAGATTGCCGATTGAATTGTCGATTGGGATTGGCGATTGTCGATGGGATTGACGACTGGGGATTGCGCCGCACTCGGCGCGCCTTTGGTATGTGAAGATGCGTGATCGCCTCGCGGGCGCCCAGCGCTACGTCGCTCTCACGGCTTTCGTCGCGCTGTTCGCGATCGTCGGGCTCGCGCTGTACGGCCTGCCGCTCTACTACGACTTCATGGTGCGCGAGTTCGGCTGGTCGCGCACGCAGGTGACGTCCGGCAACGCCATCAGCAAGCTCCTCGTCGGACCGATCTTCGGCTTCTTCGCGGGCTGGATCGTCGATCGCTTCGGGCCGCGGCGTCTGATGCTCGCGGGCATCTTGATGGCGGGCGGCGCGCTCGTCGGCCTCGCGCACACGACGGCGCTGTGGATGTTCTATCTGTTCTACGTCTTCAACGCGCTGGGGTACGTCTGTGGCGGGCCGCTGCCGAACCAGGTGCTGCTCTCGCGCTGGTTCGATCGATCACGCGGCAAGGCGATGGGATTCGCGTATCTCGGGATCGGCGTCGGTGGCACGCTCGTACCGCTCTTGTCCGCGCGCCTCGTTGCGGCGTTCGGCTGGCGCGATGCGCTGCAGGCGCTCGGCATCGTGATCATCGTCCTGGCTCTTCCATTCGCGTACTTCGTGCGGGAGTCGCCGGAGGATGATCATGTGAAGCCACAGAGCGAAGGGACCGCTCCGATCGCGCACGTCTTCCGCGCGCCGGCATTCTACCTGCTCGCGCTCGGCAGCATGGCGTCGATTGCCGCAGTCGGCGGCACCAACCAGCATCTGAAGCTGTTCCTCAGCCTCGATCACCACTACACGCAGCGAGACGCGGCATCGGTGATCTCCACCGTGCTGGCGTTCAGCATCGCCGGACGGCTGCTGATGGGATGGCTCGCCGATCGCGTGGCGAAGAAGCGCGTCATGATCCTCATCTATCTGTTGATTGCCGGATCGATTCCGCTGCTGTTCGTCGCGTCCGATGCACGCGCGATGTACGCGTTTGCGGTTGTCTTCGGTCTCGGCCTCGGCGGCGAGTACATGATCATCCCGCTGATGGCGGCGGAATTGTTCGGCGTCAACGTGCTGGGGCGGTTGATGGGCGTCGTCCTGACGGCTGACGGCGTCGCGGAAGCCGTCGCGCCACTGGGCGTCGGCTATCTGCGCGACGTCACGGGCAGTTACCGGACGGGCTTCGTCGTGCTGATTGCGGTTGCGCTGGCGGGAGCCGTCGCAATTTCTGCACTCCCCCGTCCCCAGTCCGCCGCCGCGCGCCGAATCGGGGTCTGACCCCGTACCCTGGCACTCTGGGGTTAGACCCCAGTGCAGTTGTTACACCCTTGGAGGTCTATGGACACCACTGAACCCTCTCGTCGCGCATTTCTGGCGGGCGTTGCTGCCGTCGGTCTCGGCGCGATCGTGCCAACCGCTCAGCAGCGGATGAAGATCGGCTACGCGGCGATTACCTGGGGCGGCGACGATGAGAAGGCGATCGAGGAGGTGTCGTCCGTCGGTTACAAGGGCATCCAGCTTCGCGCATCGGTGCTGACGCGGTTCGCCAATCGCCCCGCCGCGCTCGGTGCGCTGCTGCAGAAACACAAGCTCACGTTCGCCGTGCTCTCGAGCGGCGACCTCGTGATCGATCCCGCTGCGGAGCACGAGCAGCTCGCGCTCCACCGACAGCACGCGGCGTTCGTGCGCGACGCCGGCGGGACATTCATCCAGGTCATCGACCAGCGTCCGAAAGGGCGCGCGGTGACGAAGGACGACTACACGCGGGTCGGGAAGCTGCTCACCATGCTCGGAGAACAGACCGAGAGCGTCGGCGTTCCGCTCGTCTACCACCATCACATGAACAGCACGGGAGAAAAGCCGCAGGAGATCGAAGCGATCCTCGAAGCCGCGGATCGCAAGCACGTCGGGCTCCTCTTCGACATCGCGCACTACACGCAAGCAGGCGGCGATCCCGTGCGGGCGATCCGCCGTTATCGCGACTGGATCACGGTCGTCCACCTGAAGGACGTGAAACCGGCGTCGAACAAGCAGAGGTACGAATTCGTCGAGCTCGGCCACGGCCGCGTCGACGTCAAGGCGTGCGCCGCGGCACTCCGCGACATCGGCTTCAACGGCTGGGCCATCGTCGAGCTCGATCGCGCCGAGCCGGGAAGCACACCGAAGGAGTGCGCTGTCGCGAACGCGAACTACGTCACGAAGGAACTGCGCCTCACCTTGTGAAGACATGGCGGCCCTGAAGAGGCCGCCCCACGACTACAGCCGCCCCACGATTTCAGGCGCCCCCCGACTACAAACCTCGCGCGGGCCTTCAGGCCCGCGTTTCGGGCGCGACGAGGTACAGATCCCGGCCTGCGTTCTCGACGATGAACGTGTCGGGATCCGTGCGGAACTGGTACGGGTCGAACGTGCGGTAATCGAGGAAGCCGAGTCGCACGCGACGGCAGGTCTCTTCCGGCACCTGTGACGCCAGCGTGATCCGGTATCTGGGCTCGTACTCGCCTTTCGCATTCTTCCGGCTGGCGTACGCGACGTGCGCCAGGTGCGCGGCGACGCAGAGATTGCCGCGGAGCTCGTCCGAACCGTCGATCATCTCGCGCACCTGCTCGAGCGGCGCGTAGCCGTACTTCTCGATCAGCCGTCCATGCGTGATCGAGATGTGTTTCAGGTGCGGCGCATAGATGATCAGCTCGCCGCCCGGCTCGACGATCGCGCCCAGCTTGTAGCTCGCCTTTCCTCCGACCCACAGCTCGTCATAATGCGAATCCAGCAGACCGACGACCCGGCGGTAGCGTCGTCCCGCGTACTTGATGTGCACGTCGCTGCTGACGGCGGCCGCGCGCCGCACCGTCTCGCGCACGTCCCCGGTGAACAGCGCGCGCGTCGTCACACCCGCCCGATCGCGTGTGACGACTGACGTGAAGGCGATCACAGGTACAGGGACGAGCGCCCCCGCGGCTTCGATCATGCGCCGCGTGGGCGTCTCGACGCGCCCGATGACGCGCTCGATCGTCGCGAGCGCGCCGAGCCAGTGCGTGAGGTGCGTCAGCTCCGGCCCGGCGACGCCGGGAAAAAAGTACTTCGCGCCGCCCGCGAAGCCCGCCACTTCGTGCGGGACGGTGGCGCCGATCACGAGGATGACGTCGTAGCTCCCGTCCGCGACCCGCGAGTTCAGCCGGACCGCGACGGCCTGATCGACGAGGCCGCCAGTCAGCGACGACACGTCGGCGGAGGACAGAGTCCCGATAGACGCGAGATTGTCCGGTCGATCCCAATGATGATCGAACACCTCGCCAAGCAGCGGGAGGTCGGCCTTGCCCCATCCGATCTTCTCGCGCTTGTCGGCATCCACCATCGGCGGGTGCGTGCCCTGCGCGACGAGCGCGTCGAGGCGCGACGCGCCGATGCGCGCGAGGTGCTTCGAGACAATCGGAAACAGGACATCCGTGTTGTCGTCGCGCGTGCGATCGGGAATGACGGCCAGCACGCGCGCACCGCGCGGCACCTGATCCAGCGCCGACCCGGCGATCGCGTCGAGATCGGACGGAGAAAGCGATGCGTGCGCGCCGCCTGTCCCACTCACCGGCGGCGCCGATACCGTGGCGGATTTCATCGAGCGCCGCTACTCTTCCTGCATGAACGGATATCGATAGTCCTTTGGCGGCGACAGCGTTTCCTTGATCGTGCGCGCGCTGACCCACCGCACGAGGTTCAGCTTCGATCCCGCCTTGTCGTTCGTGCCGGATCCGCGCGCACCGCCGAACGGCTGCTGTCCGACAACGGCACCGGTCGGCTTGTCGTTCACGTAGAAGTTGCCCGCCGCATTGCGGAGCGCGGAGCTGGCTTGCCGAATCGCGCCGCGATCGCGCGCGAAGACGGATCCGGTCAGCGCATACGGCGAGGTCTTGTCCACGACGTCGAGCGTCTCCTCCCACTTGCCATCGGGATACACGTAGGCCGTCACGACCGGCCCGAAGATCTCCTCGCAGAGCAGTCGATATCCCGGATCCTCGGTCTGCAACAGCGTCGGAGCGATGAAGTATCCGTCATCGCCGCTGGCGGTGCCGCCGTGCAGGACCTTCGCGTTCGCCTTTGCATCGTCGAGGTACTCGCTGATCTTCGCGAACGCCTTGCGATCGATGACGGCGCCCATGAAGTTGCGGAAGTCGCGGACGTCGCCGACCTTCATGTCCTGCAGCATCGCGACAGTGCGATCGCGGACCTCGTTCCAGAGCGATTGCGCAACGTAGATGCGGCTGGCCGCGGAACACTTCTGCCCCTGATACTCGTATCCACCGCGCGCGACGGCGACCGCCACTTCGGCCGGATCCGCCGACGGGTGCGCGATGATGAAGTCCTTGCCGCCCGTTTCGCCGACGAGGCGCGGGTAGGTCCGGTAGCGGCCCATGTTCGCGCCGACGCGTTTCCACATGCTGCTGAAGACGAACGTGCTACCGGTGAAATGCACGCCGGCGAGCTCCGGCGAATCGAGCAGCGCGTTCGTGATCTGGACGGCGTCCCCGGGCACGAAATTGATCACGCCTGGCGGCATGCCCGCTGCTTCCAGGACCTTGAAGGTGTAGTACGCGCTGAGCATGGCGCTCGATGCGGGCTTCCACACGACCGTGTTGCCCATCAGCGCCGGCGCGGTGGTCAGGTTGCCGCCGATTGCGGTGAAATTGAATGGCGTCACCGCGTAGACGAAGCCCTCGAGGTTGCGATACTCCATCGCGTTCCAGACGCCCGCGCTGCTGATCGGCTGCTCGGTGTACAGCTCCTGCGCGAACGCGGCGTTGAAGCGCCAGAAGTCGATCATCTCGCACGCCGAATCGATCTCCGCCTGGTACACGGTCTTCGACTGGCCGAGCATTGTCGCGGCGTTGACTGTTGATCGCCACGTGGTCGCGAGCAGTTCGGCGGCGCGCAGCAGCACCGCCGCGCGGTCCTCCCATGGCCAGCTCGCCCACTCGCGCCGCGCCGTCGCGGCAGCCGCGATCGCCTGCTCGATGTGCTCAGGGCCGGCCACGTGGTATTCGGCGAGGACGTGCTGGTGATTGTGCGGCATCACCGATTTCTCCGTGTGCCCCGTCCTGATCTCGCGCCCGCCGATGA
>JAICSD010000361.1 GCA_025937075.1 Vicinamibacteria bacterium
CCTCGGCGAAGTCGCGACGCGCGAACGCGAGATGGCGGCGCGGGCGGCGGTCGGCGCGTCGCCGGGGCGGTTGGTCCGGCAGCTCCTCACCGAGAGCGTCGTGTTGGCGCTGGCCGGACTGACGCTCGGCGTCACGCTCGCCTGGTGGGGAACGCGCGTGCTCGTCGCACTCGCGCCGCCGGGAATTCCAGGTCTCGACGACGTTCACGTCGACTTGCGGGTGCTCGGCGTGGCGCTCGCCGCCGCGCTGGTCACTGGAGTGCTGTTCGGTCTCGCGCCGGCGGCGACGGTGATGCGTTCGCGGCCCTCCGTGCTCCTCCGCGGCGGCGGACAGAGTGCGCGCGGCGGCGCGGTACTTCAGCGGACGCTCATTGCCGTGGAGCTGGCGCTGTCGGTCATGCTGCTGATCGGCGCGGGCCTCCTCGCGCGAACGCTCCAGCGGATCACGGATATCGACCCCGGTTTTCACGCCGAGCATCTCATCGTCGACCTGCCGTCGTTCCCGCGCGTGGTGTCGCGCGACAGCGCCGTGACGCAGGCGTTTCAGGCGGAGATCGTCCCGCGTCTCGCCGCTATACCCGGCGTGATCGGGGTGACGGCGGCCGACGCGCCGCCGTTCAGCGGACGGTCGTCGAGCAGCATCGTCCAGCCCGAACGTGAAACGGCGGGAGGCGGCGGCGCTCGAGATGCGGCGCCACAGCGCGACGCGCAGCAGCGCGTGACGATCCCGGGCTACTTCGCGGCGATCGGCATTCGGCTGCAATCCGGCCGCGACTTCAGCGAGGCCGACCGCATGGGTGCGCCGTTCGTGGCGATCGTCAGCAACTCGCTGGCGCAGCGAGACTTCCCCAACGAGCCCGCGCTCGGCAAGCGCCTGAAATATCAGGGCGAGTGGCGCACGATCGTCGGCGTGGTGGACGACGTCCACTTTCAACAACTGTCAAAGGACGTGCAGCCGACGATCTACACCCCGGTCGCCCAGCGCCGCGGCGCGTGGGTGCTCTCGCTGCTCGTGCGTACGGCGAGCGACCCGAGCCTCGTCGCGCCGCAGATCCGCAAAGTCGTCGGCCAGCTGGCCCCGCCCGCCACATCGCAGCGGATCGAGACGATGTCGACGATGGTGAGTCGGTCGTTCGCCGAGGAGCGGTATCGCGCGCTGCTCGTGTCGCTGTTCGGCATCATCGCGGCAATTCTCGCCGCCGTCGGGATCTACGGGGTGACGGTGCGCGCGGTGTCGCGGCGCACGCGCGAGCTGGCGATTCGGTCCGCGCTCGGCGCGAGCGCGCGGTCGATCGCGACGACGGTGATGGGCGGCACGACGATCGGTGGTGCGATCGGCGTGGGCGTCGGCCTCGTCGCGGCGCGAATCAGCACGCATCTACTTGCGCCGTTCCTGTTCGGCATCAGCGCCACGGACGGGGCGACCTATGTCGCGATCTTCGCACTGCTCGGCTGCGTGACGCTGGGCGCGAGCTGCGTGCCGGCGGTGCGAGCCGCGCGGGCGGATGTTGCCGGCGTGTTGCACGGAGAGTGAGGGCGGCGGTCACCATTCGGATCCTTCCGGGACGGCCGAGCGGGACCGATTGCGCTTGTTTTTTATCAATCGACCGATAATAATTCCCCGCATCCGATTTTCAGGATGCGTCTCGCGATGGCGTCACACCCCTACCTGCGCGCCTACATGGCCGGACTGGTTGCGCCGAGTGTGGTCGTGCTCCTGGTCGCGCTCGCCGTCGCCGCGGGGTTTGCGCGAATCCGGCCGGACGTTGTGCAAGTCATGCTCTTTCCGTCCGCGATCAATCCCGCGGCGTGGGGGGCGTGGAACGCGCTGTACGTGGCGCTGCCCGCGCATCGGCGCCTCCCGATCGGATGGCACGGAGCGGTGCTGCCGCTGCTCGTCGTACCACTCGGCCTCGCGCTCGCGCACGTACTTCACATCTCGTTCGTCACGCCTTGGCGCGCGGCAGCCGTCACGCCGCCGGTCGTCATCGCGTACTATGTGCTCTGGAAGTACGTCGTCCGCTTCCTCAATAGGGTGCTGGATATCCAGCCGGAGCGGGACACGACGCTCGGAGAGGCATCATGAGAACGCGGCCAGTCGCTATCGTCGGGATGCTGGTGTTCATCGCGGCGCTCTACACCGTGTTCCGCGCGCTGGGATTCCCGGCAGGTCTCTTTTGCACGGCGTTCGTGGGCGGCTTCGTCTTGTGGATTCCAACGCTCCAGCGGCAGCCAATCGACATGCACGCGATTCTCCTGCCGCACCTCGTGACGGTGATCTTCTTTATCGTGCACGTATTCGAGGAGTATCGCGGTCATATCGAGATCTTCATGTCGAAGCTGACGGGGATCGACGTCACGCAGGCGAACTTTCTCGCCGTCGCGGCGTTCATCGCGCCGGTGATCTGGTTGACCGGGCTCGTGCTCGGCCTGCGACGGTGGCAGTTCGGATATTTCCTGGCGTGTGTGTTCTACTTCGGGATGATGTTCGCCGAGCCGATGCACTTCGTGTTTCCGTTCATCGAGAACGGCACGTTCCACTATGTGGCCGGCATGTACACGGCCGCCCTTCCGTCGATCGCGGGTTGGTGGACTTTCGTCGCCATGGTACGCGAGGTCAGGCGCGCGAAGAGCGTCGCAGCGCTCGCGCCGCGTTAGGATCTGTCGCATGGCTCGGCCCCAGGGAGACATTCGACCGCGCGTCATCGAAGCCGCCAGGGCGCGCTTCCTCGCGGCAGGCGTGGACGGCGCCGCACTGCGTGAGATCGCGCGCGACGCGGGTACGAGCATTGGCATGATCGCCTATTATTTCCCGCGCAAAGACGATCTGTTCCTGGCAGTCATCGACGACGTCTACGACGGCCTCGTCCGCGATCTCGAGGACGTCCTGCGATCCGAGGGTTCAGCGCGCGACCGGCTTCGACGGGCCTTTATCCGGCTCGGGTACGCCAGCAATCCAGAGCTCGAAGTTCTTCGCTTGATCATCCGCGAGTCGCTCGGCTCATCGCGGCGGTTGCGGCAGGTCATCGCCAGAGCCAGGTCCGGACACGTGCCGCTCGTCGTCGAGACATTGAAGGACGGCGTCCATCAAGGAGAGTTTGACAGGAAGATCCCGACGCCGCTGTTGTTCCTGGTGGCGTTCGGCGTCGGGGCGCTTCCGCAGGTGCTCCGTCGTTCGTCATGGGCATCACCGCTCATGTCATCGCTTCTCGACGTAGAGACGCTCGCCGCTTGGTCCGTCGAGATCATGTCGCGTGCGGTCGGTCCCGCACGCAGGAGCGACCGTCGGTCGGATCGGCGGCCCACACGATCGAAAAAAAGCAAACGATCGCGAAGCAGCTGAGCGGCGCTGCTTCTGCGGGCGAGCATACTATGGTTCGTCTGTTCGATTCGATCGAACCGTGCGCGTTGCCCACCGCCTCTTCCGAAACACGAGTGCATCGCTGGCGAAACCGCCGCTGAGCGAAGCGAACCTTCCGCAGCCGATTACGGCTCACCCAACACACGCCGCGATATTGACCTGAGTCGCGAACTATCGCCGGCGGTCCCGAATCCATCACCGCACGCCGTCACGTAGAAGACCCAGCTCGATCGCACCGCCCCGATCGTTCCGCACCGCTGCTTCGTGTCGATCATGAGCTCCGCCGCGTCGCCCAGGCCGGCGAGCGCGATCGCCCCCGGGGTGCGGCGCAGCAGCGACATCGCCGCGGAGTCGCTGGGGCTCGAGCTGGCGCTCGCCCAGAGATCGCGATGCGGGGTGTCGTGGACGTAGTGACAGACGGATGTGTCCTCCGACTCCAGCTTCGTTCCGCCGCCGAGCAAGTCCGTCGCGGTGGTCAGCGGAAGCTCGGCGCACATGCCCTCGAGTTGGCGAAGGGCGAATGCCGTCCGCGCGTCCGGCACCCAGCTCGTGTTCGGTGCGCGCGTGATCTCGCGCGTCGCTCGAACCACGCCGGTGGAATCGTCGACCAGCCAACCGGCATCGGCGCGCGGTGCACCGGAACTGGACGGCGACGTGCGGCGATCGAGCAATGCTTCCGCCCAGTCGCGCGCCGCGGGTCCCGCTTCCACCAGTCCGTCGATCGAGAGATGCGGCTGCGCGAAGTGATCGACATACGCCCAGGGCGCGCCGCGCGCCCGAAGCGCACGCCAGAGCGCGCGGGAATCCTCGCTGCCCGCAATCTCGTCGCGAGCGCCGGCGACCGTGAGCGCAGGAATCGAGACCAGCGCCGCGGTGTCGACCGCGAGACCGCGAAGGTTCGAGTGGTAGCGAATGAATCCGATCGTCCGATCCGGGTGCAGCGCCGCGAACGTCGGGCCGAAGCTGCCGGCGGCCGAGAAGCCGAAGAGAATCAGCCTGGCGCCGCGCAACTCCGGGTGTGCCGTGCGCTCGGCGCCGAGCTGCAGCGCCGTCACTACTATAGAATCGCCGCCGAGCGCGGCGTTCCGCACGCGCTGCCGCTGTGGAGGCACGCCGTCCTGGCGGGGAAAGCCCACTCGCAGCAGCGCACATTGTGCACGGCGGCACATCGTCCGCCAATCGCGGTCGTCGTAGGCATAGCGGTCCAGGTTCCGGTCGATGAAGACGACGGCCGCGCGAACGGCCCTGACGTTCGGCGGCACGTACACCTCGGCCCAGGCGGTGTCGCGCGAGCCGGGGATGTGGAAGCCGAACGACGTCTCGATGGCTGCCGCCGTCGACGGCGACGCCACGTTTCGCGCGCCGCGCGGCATGCACGACGACGTGAGGACGAGCGCCGCGGTCAGCGCAATGCGATCTCGGACGCACATCGAGAATGGATGTCTCAATTGCCGGAGGTTTGAAGCAGTGGCGTACAACCTCGACGCGCCGTGCGCGGAC
>JAICSD010000107.1 GCA_025937075.1 Vicinamibacteria bacterium
CGACCTCGTCCCCGTCATTCATCGCGTGGCGAACCGCCGCGCGGGCCGCTTCCCCATCGATGCGCGTCGCGGTCCAGATCGCATTGCGGCGTGCTTCGGTTGACCGCCCGGTCTCGATAATCTCAACAATCACCGGCAAGGCCTTCTCTCCGCGCAGCGCGAGCGTCTCGATGGCGCGACGGCGAACGGCCGGGCGAGCGTCGTCAAGGAGTCTTCCCAGGTCCTTGGGTTTCAGCGTCTTCCAGGCCAGCTTCAGCCCGCGCGGATCCCCAACCTTTGGTACTCCCTTACGGCGCACCCGGTAGATCGCGCCAAGAACGTCGGGCTTGACGAGCTGCGAGGTCGGGCAGCAGAGCTTGTACCACCCGCCCGTGTCGACGACGAGAAGGCTGCCATCCGCATCTTCGAGTACGTCCGTCGGATGGAAATCACGGCTCGTCGACACGACGAAATCGGAATCACGACTCGTGAAGGTCGCTCCGCTCGGCTGCAGCACGTGCCGCGTCACCTTCTGCATGTTGAAGAGCGCCGCAAAGAAGTTGTCGCGATACTCATCACCAAACACGCGTGACGCATAGCGCGTGAGACCGGACGGAACCGCGGGGCCAAACTGCGTCAACGCCGGGAGCAAATCGCCGGTGCGCTTGTGTCCGTCGATGACAGCGTGCGGCTTCCCATACACACCGCCATAGATCGCGTGAATCAGCGCGTCGCGGCGGCCGAGCTGCGGATGCTCGAAGAACGTTGCGGTGAGGATTCGTTCGCCAGTCGGCGTGAATGCGACGTCGACCGGATTGTCCATTCCGCCCGTCATCACCGGCTCGATCGCGCCGTCGCCGGGATTGCGACGAAAGATGTGCGAGGCGCGCGTGACGAACGGCGCTTTGCCAGGCCGTTCGTAGGTCTGCTCCGCGAAGGCGCCTTTCGTCCAGTAAATCCAGCCGTCGGGTCCGAGGTACGGTCCGTGAAGATCGTTCGCGCAACTGGTCAGCGTCTTGCCCTGAAACCACTCTTCACGCCGATCGGCAATGCCGTCGCCGTCCGTGTCCGTCAGTTTCCAGATGCTCGGCGGCGCCGCGACGTAGAGCGACCCGTCGAACCACATCGTCCCCTCAGGGAACATCATCTTGTCCGCGAAGACGACGCTCGAGTCGAACCGGCCGTCGCCGTCCTTGTCTTCGAGCCGCACGATGCGATGCGGCTTGTCGGCGAGCTGCTTCTCGACCTTCTCGTTCGATCCGGACGAATCGGCGACGTAGAGCCGTCCTTCTTCGTCGAAGTCCGCGACGATCGGCCGATTGACGAGCGGCGGACCGGCGACCCGCTCGATCTCGAAGCCCGGCGGCACCGTGAGAACAGGATCCGCGGCGGCGGACGTTCGAGCGCCAGATGAGACTACGGCCGACGCGATGATGGCCGCTGCCGACGCCGAGGCGAACACCGCGTGGCTCGACTT
Organism: Vicinamibacteria bacterium; assembly: GCA_025937075.1. Next base: position 1,457 of record JAICSD010000107.1, read on the forward strand.
GAATCCCATGCGATTTCCTGATGATCGTCTTACGAACGAGGCCCGGCTGGCCGCTTGCCTGGGCCGTAGATAACCTGCCCCGCCAGCGCGCCCGTATGACGCTCGTTGTCGACGGTAACGACGCCGTTGACGATGACATACCTGATTCCAGCCGGGAACTGGTGCGGCTGTTCGTACGTCGCGCGATCGATCACGCGGTCCTGATCGAAGACCGTCACGTCGGCGGCGAAACCTTCCTTCAACCGCCCTCGATCGGTGATGCCAAGCTTGTCGGCATTCATGCTGGTCATCTTCTTCACGGCCTCGGGCAGCGTAATCACCTTCAGCTCGCGCACGTAGCGTCCGAGCACGCGCGGAAACGTTCCGTAGTAGCGCGGGTGCGGATGGGTGCGGCCGGTCGGGCCATCCGGGCTCACCGCGCTGCCGTCAGAGCCGATCGATGTCCACGGCTGCTTCAGGATCAGCTGCATGTCCGGCTCGGAGTGATGGAAGAACACGGTCGGCACGCTGCCGCCTTCCTCCAGCAGCACGTCGAACAGGACGTCGGCCGGATGGCCGCCGCGCGCGGCAATCAAGTCGCTCATGCGCTTGCCCTGGAACGGCTTGTTGCGCTCGTTCCTGAGCGACACGAGGAGCATCCCTGCCCATCCGTCACCGGTCGCGAGGTAGTGGTTGTACCAATTCGGCAGCCCGTTCACGATCTCTTCGCGCATGCGCTTCCGCGCCGCCGGATCCTTCAGCCGTTCGAGCATCTTCTGGCGGCCGCCGTCGTGTGCCCACGGCGGAATGATCGAGGAGAGGTTGTTCTGACCCGCGGTGTACGGATACACGTTGGCGCGGATGTCGTACCCCTCGTCGCGCGCCTTCTGCACCATCGCGATGATCTCGTTCGCGCGGCCCCACAGCTTCTTGTGCGCAATCTTCATGTGGATGATGTCGACGGGAATCCCTGCGCCTTTGCCTACCTGGATCGCTTCGCCGATCGCGCGGAAGACGCCCTCGCCTTCATCACGGATGTGCGATGAATAGATGCCGCCGTACTGCTTCGCGGTCCTGGCGAGCTCGATCAGATTGGCCGTCGTTGCAAAGCTGGACGGAGGCTCGAGCAGCGCGGTAGACAGGCCCATTGCGCCTTCCTCCATCGCCTGCGCAATGAGCCGCTTCATCTCGTCGAGCTCTTGCGGCGTTGCCGTTGACTGGCCGTAGCCCTTCACGAATGTCCACACCTGTTCCTCGCCGACGTACGACGCGATGTTCGTCGCCATGTGCGTCTGTTCGAGCTTCGCGAAGTAGCCGCCGAGTGTCGCCCAGTCGATCGTGACGCCGTCGGCGCGCGCGCGCGCTTCTTCTGCTCCCGCTTTGATCGGTCCTGCAGATCGCGACTCGCCCAGCACCATCGTCGTGACGCCCTGCCGGATCATGCTCTCGGCTTTGGGTTCGACGAGGATCGTGTAGTCCGAGTGGTTGTGGATGTCGATGAAGCCGGGCGCAACCGTCAAGCCCGACGCATCAATCCGGCGCGTCGCCGTCGCGGTGCTGAGATCGCCGATCGTTGCGATGCGCCCGCCGCGAATTCCCACGTCCGCTCGCACGGCGGGTGTGCCCTCGCCGTTCAGCACCGAGCCGCCGATGATTAGAAGGTAGTACGGCTGCTGCGCCGCGGGGCGTACGCAGGCGGAAACGACGAGGAGGAGGCAGAGCAGAGCAGCGGATCGAAGTTTCATTGGCGCGTCGATATTAACGCCGTCGTCCGATGACGGCGGGTCATTTTCGAAGGCCGTTCGAACCTTTCGAGGCGTCGCTACGCTTCTATGTGGACCAGCTCGCTTTCACGGTCCCGGGGCGCTACGAGGAGGAAGGCCGGGCGCGCGTCGCAGTCGCGGCCCTTGACGCGTTGCGCGCCGAGGCTCTAAGCCCGCGGCGTTCGCGTCAAGGACGGCTATCCGAATGAGCCTCAGCGAGAGGCTGAAGGCCGCCAGTTCGCGTGATCCGCGGCCTACTTCGCGGTGATGATGAAGTGCCCGCGGCGGTTCTGCTGCCAGCAGCTCTCGGTCTGGTCCACGCAGAACGGCTGCTCCTTGCCCTTGCTGACCGTCTGAAGGCGATCGGCGGGGACGCCGAGGCTCACCAGGTAGTCCTGCACGGCCTTCGCGCGCCGCTCGCCGAGCGCCAGGTTGTACTCCGACGTGCCGCGCGAGTCGCAGTGCCCTTCCACCATGATCTTCGTGCTGTTCCAGCGCTTCAGCCAGTCGGCATCCTTCTGCAGCGCGGGGCGTGCGTCTTCGCGAATCTGCGCCGAGTCCAGGTCGAAGAACGCATCACCGAGCGGCTTCTCGGCGTTCAGGTCCGCAAGGCTCTTCCGCGCGAAGATGTCGTCCTCTGAGAGCGGCTTTTCCGGTGCGGGTGCGGGTGCAGGCGGCGGTGGCGGCGGCGGCGCAGGCGTCGTCGGCGGCGGCGCGGGTGCGGGTGCGGGCGCCGGAGCCGCCGCCGGCTTCTTCTTGCCGCACGCGCTCACGCTCACCATCGCCACTAGAAGAATCGACACGAACACACGCACAGAATTTCTCATCTGCACTCTCCTCGGCACAATGTAGAATTTTGCGCTCCGAGCTTACCACGATGGACCGGCTTCTCGAGGCCACCGCGCGCGCGGAGCGCGATCATTTCTGGTTCCGCGGCTTCCGCCGGTTCATCGAACCTATCGTCGCCGGCGTTGCCGCAGCCCGCTCGCTACGCATTGTCGACTGCGGCTGCGGCACGGGCTACAACCTCACGTGGCTGCGGCGGTACGGACGCGCATACGGCGTCGATCTCTCGTGGGCCGGCCTGCAGTTCGCCCGCGCCAGACACGAATCACGGCTCGCGCGCGCAAGCGCGGCGCAACTGCCGTTTCCCGATGCCTGCTTCGATCTCGTCACGTCATTCGACGTGCTCTACGCGCTCGACGATGACACGGAGCGCGAAGCGATTCGCGAGATGCGGCGCATCCTGGCGCCGGGCGGCCACGTCCTCGTCAACGTGGCAGCGCTCGAGGCACTTCGGGGGAATCACTCCATCCTATCGGACGAAGTGCGGCGCTACAGCAGGGGGGATCTGCGATTCCGTCTCGAGAGCGCCGGATTCCATGTCAGGCGGCTGACGTACACGAATCTTTCGATTCTGCCGCTCGTCGCGGCCGTCAGGCTGGCGCAACGCGTCACAGGGCATCAGGAGTCGGAGGAGGAGATCTCGATTCCGCCGGCACCCCTCAATTTCGCGCTCTCTGCCCTGCTGTCGATAGAGGCGGCGGCGCTGCGGGTCGTCGATTTGCCGATCGGCAGCTCGCTGGTCGCGCTGGCGCAGAAGCCTTGATGGCGGCCCTTTCAGGGCCGCGATCTATTCCACGCTCACGCCGTAGATCCGCAATGCCAGGTGACGCTGATCGCCGGCGCCGTTGCGGCCCGGAACGAAATGCCGCGAGCTGTCGAGGACGACCTGCCCCTGCGCCTGCGTCAACGCGTCGGCAGGAAGCGTGATCGCCTGATCGAAATCAGCGGACGGATCGAACGCGGCAATCTCGCGGCCGGCAATCGACACGCGCACGTGCGGCGCCGCATCGAAATAGCGCAGGGGTGACTCGCCGCGGATGCGAACCACCACAGGGCGGCCCACCGGCCGCACCCACAGCACGGATCGCTCGCTCGTCCACCTCCACGGCCGGCCGAACGACGCGTTGTATTCGGGCTCGTACCAGCCTTCGCCGTATCCGAGCATCGGGACGCCCGGTCCCTGCAGATCGAATTGCTCGAGCGACACTGGGACGTGCGTCGGCGAGTCAGCGGTTACCGCCAGGGGCAGGAACGCACTCGGCTCGTCCAGGGTTCCCGAAGGAATCGTCGTCTGATGGAAGAAGAACCCAGGAGCGAGCGGCCAGCTCGCGACTGATTTGCCTGCCGCGGAGATCTTCAGCGTGACAGTACCTTCGGACACGGAACCAAGATTGCGCCCGCCGATGAGGAGCGCGGCGTCGACCGTTCGCGCCCTCACCCACGCGACAGCGGGCGCGACGTGCGGGCCCAGCCCGTCCCGGGCGGTAATCCCGCCCACTTCGGCTGTGACGGACCAGCCGCGATCGAGCATCCACCCCGGCGGTTGCATGCGGTACCAATCGATGTTGTCCGGCCGTGCGCCGCCGACAATGGGCGGCTCCACGAACCCCCATCGGTACGAGCGCGCCAGATCCCGGGCGCGCGGATCGAACAGCGCGAGATCGGTGCGCTTCGGATCAGCCGCGAACCACACGCGCGCCGAGGGCTGCGCCTTCCAGAGCGCCACGAGCGTCAGCCATTCGCGTCCGTGCGGCGCCTTGGCGACGCGCCCGGGCAGAATCGGGGCCGACCACTCGGCCGCGCGCCGTGCGCTGGCGTGAATCCCAATCGTGTCCACGCGCTCGCCGACGTGCGCCGTCGCCGCCATGTCGTCGAACGCGCGAAAGACGGGCGCTCCTTCGCGCGCGTACATCGTCGATGCCGGCAGCGCGACGATGAGCGACGCCGCGGCAAGCGCACCGGCGCCAATCGGCAGCATCCGCGCGGGGCCCTCGAGCGCGGCCACGGCGGCATACGCCATGAGCGGCACCACCGGCAGCGCATACCTGACCGTCTCGGTCTCCTGAAACAGCAGATGAAATGCCGCGTACGGCGCGAAGGCCACGACGAGGACGACGAGGGCGCGGCGGGATCGGAGCGCGATCCGCACGATCCCGATGGCCGCGAGCAGGCACACGAGAATCCCGATCCACCAGCTCCACGGCCACACGAACGTGTTCAGCATCGCGGAAAGGGCCACGCGCGGCGTCCGGTGGGTCCACAGCATGACGACGCCGGAGAAGTCCTCGCCGGCCTGGGCACCCAGCGCCTGCACGTATTGCGTCGGCCCACCGCTGGCGATGATGAGCGGAATGGCCCACGCAATGATGCCCATGACAACCGCGATCGCCGCCGAAAGGCTGGCACGCACGCCGGGCCGGGGCGGCCACAGCAGCACCAGCGCGAGCAGCGGGAGCGTGAGCACAGCCGTCTGCGATCGCACGCCGATCGCGAACCCCGCGAGAAACGCCGCGACGATCATCGACGTCTCCGGCGAGACCCCTGGCGGGTCGCCGCGGTGCCGCAGCAGCACCCGCACGATCAGCGCCTGGGCGCCAATCGCGAACGCAAATCCGGTCATGTCGGACAACGGACGCAGCGCGGTCGACCAGAAGAGGGGTGAGCAGGCGGTGACGACCGCGGCCCACCACGCAAGCGAGACGCGGCGCTCGAGCGCGCCGAAGAAGACCAGGAGCGCAGGGATCGAGGCCGCGCCGGATATCGCGCTCCAGAACGCGAGGCCGCGCGGCGCTGCGGCGTCGACGTGCAGCAGCCGCATCGCGGCGGTGGAAGCCTTCGCGAGGCCGATGAAGACGGGATATCCGGGCGGGTGCGGCTGATGGCGCGCAACGTCGAACTGCTGCACGCCGAGCGCGAAGTTGATCGAGTCGAGGTCCTCGAGCGTTCGAGGCAGCAGCGCGAGGTGCGCCAGCGCGAAGATCAGCAGCAGCGTGCCGGCGGACCGACCTGCGAACGTCAGATGGGTCTCAGCTGCAGGCCCTCGTTCAGGCTGCCCTGGCGATAGCCCCGAAGATCGATCGTGACGTGGCGGTAGCCGATGGCGCGGAGCTGACGATCGATGCGGCCGGCCATGTCAGGATCGAGCGCGCGCCCGATTTCCTCGCGCGCCAGCTCGATGCGGGCGATGGTCTCGTGGTGGCGCACGCGAAACACCCGGAAACCCAGCTCGCGCAGCACGCGTTCGGCGGCCTCGATCGTCTCGAGCTTCTCGACCGTGACTTCCGAATGGTACGGAATCCGGGACGACAGACAGGCGGACGCCGGCTCGTCCCACGTAGCCATGCCCGCACGCCGCGCCAGCTCGCGGATCTCCACCTTCGTGAGACCAGCCTCGTCGAGCGGGCTGATGACGCCGAACTCGCGCGCGGCCTGGCGCCCGGGCCGATAGTCGCCGCGATCATCGGCGTTGCTGCCGTCGGCGACCGCCGCGACGCCGCGCGCGCGCGCGATCGCCGTGAGGTGCGTGTACAGCTCGTGCTTGCAGTAATAGCAGCGGTTCGCTGGATTGCTGCGGTACTCGGGCCGCGACATCTCGTCGGTCCGAATCAGCTCGTGGTGCAGATGAAACGTGCGCGCGGTGCCAATCGCGAGGTCGCGGTGGCGATCCGGATAACTTGGGCTGTCGGCAGTGATGCAGAGCGCGTGCGGTCCGAGGACCTTGGTGGCGGTCACGGCGAGAAACGCGCTGTCGATTCCTCCGCTGTAGGCAATCAGCACGGACCCGAGGGCGGCGAGCCGTGCATCGAGCGCCGCCGCCTTTCGATCGAGATCAGCAGCCGGCGCGATCGCCGGCGGCACCAGCGTCACTCGTCCCAGTCCTCACTTTCGGATTCCTCGTCGTCCAGATCGTCGACGTCTTCGTCCTCGTCGTAATCCTCGTCGTCCTCGTCGCGATCTTCCTCTTCCTCTTCTTCGTCGTCATCGTCCGACAGCTCGAGCTCGACGGGGGACGTGCCAGTCACCTCCAGGTTGGACCCGCACTCGGGGCAACTGATCAAGTCGCCTTTGTCGACGTCGAACTCGTCGACTTCGATCTCGGCGTCACATTCCGGACAGCTAGCCATTACATGCTCCTGGCGCCCGGGCACCAGGCCCGGCCGCCGCGATCCGTGGCCGGACGCGCAGCGCCTGCACGATCGCAATAGAGTTCGGATTATAGCGAGAACCTGATAAATTCTGCAATCGAACTAACGCATTCTTCGTGCCAGACCGATAACGTACAGCGTGCAGGCGCCCACCGTCACCAACAAGACCGTCATCGTTGCCGACGATACTGCGTTCGTGCGGGACCGGTTCGCGACGGCCCTGCTCGGTGCGGGCCATAAAGCGTTCACCGTGAAGAGCGCGGCGGAGCTGCTCGGACGGGTGCGCGCGGATCTGGCACACGTGGATCTGCTGGTCCTCGATCTTCGACTGCCGCACGCGGGCGGGATCGAGCTGGTCCGCGCCATTCGCCGGATCGACAGCGGCCGCATTCCTATCCTGGTGTTCAGCGGGACGATTGCCAACGCCGAGGAGGTGCGCGAGCTGGCGTCTCTCGGCGTCGCAGGCTACGTCAACGAGTACAGCGCGGTGCAGCACATCCTGCCGTCGCTCGCGCCGCATCTGTTTCCCGACAACTTCAACCGCCGCGGCAGCCCGCGCGTGGTGCTCGGGATCCCCGTTGCCTACCGGTTCGGCAACACCATTGCCGCGGCGCTGACGCTCAACCTGTCAAAGGGTGGTGTGGCGATTCGCACGATGAGCCCGTTGCAGCAGGGCTCGAAGGTGCGCGCGCGCTTCCGCCTGCCCGGGTCGAAGAACGACATCGACGCCGATTCGCGGGTGGCCTGGAGCGATCGTCGCGTGGGGATGGGGGTCCAGTTCGAGCACGTCGAACCGGCCGATCAGTCAGCGATCGACGAGTTCGTCGATCAGCACTTTTTCACGAACAGAAAAGCATAGGTTCCGCGGTTCCCGGTTCCGGGGGTTCCCGCGTTCGGTTCCCGGTTCCCGCGTGCTGAGGTTCGGATCCCCGACGCCGGATACCGAACCCCGGATCCCCGACCCGGACTCGCGCATCAGGATCACTCGCGCAGCAGTCGCAGCGCATTCGCAATCACCACCAGCGACGCGCCCATGTCGGCGACGACGGCCATCCACAGCGTGGCCGCGCCGAGCACCGCCATCACCAGGAAGGCGCTCTTCAGCGCGAGCGAAAAGACGATGTTCGCCCGGATGTTGCGGACCGTTGCGCGGCTCAGACGCAGCGCATAGGGAATCTTCAGCAGCTCGTCGGACATCAGGGCGACGTCCGCGGTCTCGAGCGCCGCGTCGCTGCCGGCCGCACCCATCGCGATCCCCACGTCCGCCGCGGCGAGCGCCGGCGCGTCGTTGATGCCGTCGCCGACCATCGCGAGCGCACCATGGCGCGCTCGCAGCTCATGGACGGCGGAGACTTTGTCCTGCGGCAACAACCCCGCGCGAACCTCGTCGACGCCGATGGCGGCGGCAAGCGTCTCCGCCGCCGTCCTGTGATCGCCCGTCAGCAGCGCGACGTGGGCAATGCCCTGATCGCGCAGGAGCTGCACGGCATCGCGCGCCGATTCACGCGGACGATCGGCAACCGTCACGATCCCGATTGGCTGACGCGCTTCGGCAACGAGCACCATGGATCGCCCGTCGTGGCCCACAGCGTCGATGCGCGCGTGAATCTCCGAGGAGCAGAGGCCGCGCTCGTCGAACAGGCGATGACTGCCGAGCAGGACGTCCGACGCTCCTATCCTCGCCTGCGCGCCAAGACCTGGCAGCGCCTCGAAGGCGTGCACGGATTCGAGCGCAAGCTGCTCCTGCTCGGCCCGCGCGACGATGGCGCGTCCGATCGGATGTTCGGATCGGCGCTCGAGCGACGCGGCAAGCTGCAGGACGCGCTGCGGCGCCGTGCCGTTGAGCGGCGTGACCTCCGCGACGTGCAGGACGCCGCGGGTGAGCGTTCCCGTCTTGTCGAAGGCCACACACCGCACGCGCGCCAGTCGTTCCAGGTGCGCGCCTCCCTTGAGCAGCACCCCCTTGCGTGCCGCGGCGGCGAGCGCAGAAACGATCGAGACCGGCGTCGAGATGACGAGCGCGCAGGGGCAGGAAATCACGAGCAGCACGAGTGCCCGGTAGATCCAGACGTGCCACGGACCAACGCCCGCGAGGGGCGGCGCGATCGCGATGAGCGCCGCCAGCACCAGGACGGCCGGCGTATAGACGCGTGCGAACCGCTCGACGAACGTTTGGCTCGGCGCCCGCTGCGCCTGCGCCCGCTCGACGAGATGGATGATGTGCGCGAGCGTCGAATCCGATCGCACGCGCTCCACTTCGATCTCGAGCGCCGCACGTCCGTTGATCGTTCCCGCGAACACTTCATCGCCGCGCGCTTTTTCGACGGGCAGCGATTCGCCGGTGACCGGCGCCTGATTGACATGGCTGACGCCCTGGACGACGCGGCCGTCGAGCGGAATCTTCTCGCCCGGTTTGACGATCACGACGTCGCCGACGACGACCTCGTCGATCGGGAGCGGCTGCTCGACGCCGCCGCGCCGAACCGTCGCGGTTGCGGGCGCGAGATCCATCAGGGCGCGGATCGCGCCCCGTGCCCGATCCATCGCCCGCGCCTCGAGCAGTTGCGCCAGCGCGAACAGGAACACCACCGACGCGGCTTCGCCCCACTGCCCGAGCGCCATGGCTCCGGAAACCGCGACGAGCATCAGGACGTTGATGTCGAGCGCGAGGGACCGCGCGGCGTGAACCGCGCGGCGCGCGCTGTACAAGGCGCCCGAGGCGATCGCGACGAGATACGCCCCGATGACGAGCGGCGAAGGCGCGCCGAGCAGCTCGAGCCCGAACCCGGCGGTCAGCGCGACGCCCGAGATGGCCACGAACAACCGGCGCGTGGCCGCTGAGGGCGCGCCGCCGATTGGCACCTCGTGCTCGAGCCACGCGCGCATCCCGGTCTGCGCGACCGCTTCC
>JAICSD010000192.1 GCA_025937075.1 Vicinamibacteria bacterium
CGAATCGGGCGACGCGCGCGAGGTGCACCACTGCGCGCTGCTCCTCGGGTACGGCGCCGGCGTGGTGAATCCCTATCTGGCGTTCGAGACGCTCGACGACATGCTCGCGAGCCGCCAGCTCGAAGGCCTGACGCACGACAACGCCGTCCTCAACTACATTCACGCGCTCAACAAGGGCATCCTCAAGACGATGTCGAAGATGGGGATCTCGACGCTGCAGAGCTATTGCGGCGCGCAGATCTTCGAGGCGGTGGGGCTCGACAAGAGCTTCGTCGATCGCTACTTTGCGGGGACGCCGTCGCGCATCGGCGGTGTCGGCATCGGCGCGATCTCCGAAGAAGCCGCGATGCGGCTGCGGCGCACGCTGCCCATGGCGCGCGGCGCGGCGTCCGAGCTCGAGCCCGGCGGCGAATACCAATGGCGCCGCGACGGTGAATACCACCTCTTCAACCCGGATACGGTCTTCAAGCTGCAGCACGCGACGCGCACCGGTCAGTACGCGATCTTCAAGGAGTACTCGCGCCTCGTCGACGACCAGAACCACAACCGCGCGACGCTGCGGGGATTGCTGGAGTTCACCGGTGCCAGCGTGTCCGTGCCGCTCGACGACGTCGAACCCGTCGAAAGCATCGTGAAGCGGTTTGCGACCGGCGCGATGTCGTACGGGTCCATCAGCCAGGAGGCGCACGAGACGCTCGCGATCGCCATGAACCGCCTGGGTGGAAAGTCGAACACCGGCGAAGGAGGCGAGGATTCGGCCCGCTACGTTCCGGACGCGAACGGCGATTCGCGCCGCAGCGCGATCAAGCAGGTCGCATCCGGTCGGTTCGGCGTTACGAGCGAGTACCTCGTGAACGCGGAAGAGCTGCAGATCAAGATGGCGCAGGGGGCCAAGCCGGGCGAGGGCGGCCAGCTCCCGGGCCACAAGGTATATCCGTGGATTGCGAAGGTGCGTCACGCGACGCCCGGCGTCGGCCTGATCTCGCCGCCGCCGCACCACGACATCTACTCGATCGAGGACCTCGCGCAGCTCATTTACGACTTGAAGAACTCGAATCCGGCCGCGCGGATCTCCGTCAAGCTCGTGTCGATCGCGGGTGTCGGGACCATTGCGGCAGGCGTGTCCAAGGCGCACGCGGACGTCGTGCTGATCTCCGGCCACGACGGCGGCACCGGCGCGTCACCGCTGACGAGCATCAAGCACGGCGGCGTACCGTGGGAGCTGGGGCTCGCCGAAACGCAGCAGGTCCTCCGCATGAACGGCCTGCGGGATCGCATCGTCGTCCAGGTCGATGGCCAGATGAAGACGGGGCGCGACGTCGTGATTGCCGCGCTCATGGGGGCGGAGGAATTCGGCTTTGCGACCGCCCCGCTCGTCGTCTCTGGTTGCGTGATGATGCGCGTGTGCCATCTGAACACCTGCCCGGTCGGCATCGCGACGCAGGATCCGGAGCTGCGGAAGCGCTTCAGCGGGAAGCCGGAGTTCGTCGAGAACTTCTTCCGGTTCATCGCGGAGGAAGTCCGCGAGTACATGGCGCAGCTCGGCTTCCGGACGATGGACGAGATGATCGGGCGCGTCGATCGGCTGAACGTGCGGCCCGCGGTCGACCACTGGAAGGCAAAGGGGCTGGATTATTCGGCGATCCTCGCCGCCCCGGCGCTCTCGGAGAAGTCCGCGCCGCGCCGCCGCGTTCGCGCGCAGGATCACGGGCTCGATCGAGCGCTGGACCAGGAGCTCGTCGCCGAGAGCCGGGACGCCCTCGAGCACGGGCGTCCCGTCGTGATCGAGCGCAGCATCCGGAACGTGCATCGCACCGTCGGGACGCTGCTCGGCTCCGAAGTGACCCGACGGTGGGGCGGCGACGGCCTGCCTGAGGACACGGTCCACGTCGTCTGCGACGGTTCGGCCGGCCAGAGCTTCGGCGCGTTCATCCCGCGGGGCGTCACGCTGACGCTCGAAGGGGATGCCAACGATTACGTCGGCAAGGGGCTGTCCGGCGGCAAGCTGGTGATCTATCCGCCGCGGCAGGCGACGTTCGCGGCCGAAGACAACATCGTCATCGGCAACGTCGCGCTGTATGGCGCGACGAGCGGCGAGGCGTACATCCGCGGTATCGCGGGCGAGCGGTTCGCCGTCAGGAACAGCGGCGCGCACGCCGTCGTGGAAGGTGTCGGCGATCATGGCTGCGAGTACATGACGGGCGGCCGCGTGGTGATCATCGGCAGCACGGGACGCAACTTCGCGGCCGGCATGAGTGGCGGCGTCGCGTACGTGTTCGACCCCGCGGGCACGTTCGTCCGCCGCTGCAACGACGAGATGGTCGACCTCGAAGGGCTCGCGGACGAAGACGACCGCGCGATCGTGCGGCGGTTGCTCGAGCGTCACGCGGAGTACACCGGGAGCTCGGTGGCGGAGCGAATCATCACCGATTGGCTGCGCAGCTCGCGCGACTTCGTCAAGGTGATGCCGCGCGACTACCGCCGCGCGATCCAAGCGGCCGCTGAGCGTGGCGCGGCCCTTTCAGGGCCGCGAGGGGACGAACCCTCCCTGTTGCAGGTGGCGAATGGGTAAGGCGACCGGATTCATCGAGGTTCGCCGCGAGAAGCAGCCCGCGCGTCCTGTCGCCATTCGTCTGCGCGACTGGCGCGAGGTCTACCTGCCATACGTCGAGGAGGCGCTTCGCGCGCAGACGTCGCGCTGCATGGACTGCGGCATTCCGTTCTGCCATCAGGGCTGTCCGCTCGGCAACCTGATTCCCGACTGGAACGATCTCGTGTATCGCGATCGCTGGAAGGCCGCGATCGATCGGCTGCACGCGACGAACAATTTTCCCGAATGGACCGGCCGGTTGTGCCCCGCGCCGTGCGAAGGCTCGTGCGTCCTCGGCATCAATGATTCGCCCGTCACGATCAAGGCCGCCGAGAACGCGATCGTCGAACGCGCGTTCGAGGAAGGCTGGATTCGCGCGCGGCCACCGGCACGCCGCACGGGGCGGCGCGTCGCCGTTGTGGGGTCGGGGCCTGCGGGTCTGGCGGCGGCAGCGCAATTGAATCAGGCGGGGCACTACGTCATCGTGTTCGAGCGCGCCGATCGCATCGGCGGCCTGCTGCGCTACGGCATTCCCGAGTTCAAGCTGGAGAAGCGCTGGCTGGATCGGCGTCTCGGACTGCTGGAGGAGGAAGGCATCGTCTTCCAGACCGGCTGCAATGTCGGCGTCGACGTTCCGGTCGAGAAGCTGACGTCCGAGTACGACGCCGTCGTGCTCGCCGGCGGAGCGACGCTGCCGCGCGATCTGAACGTTCCCGGACGCGATCTCTCGGGCATTCATTTCGCGATGGACTATCTCCCGCTCCAGAACCGCACGTGCGAAGGGGACGAGGTCGATGGGTTCATCACCGCGGAAGGGAAGGACGTCGTCATCATCGGAGGCGGCGACACGGGCGCCGACTGCCTCGGCACCGCGCACCGGCAGGGGGCGCGCAGCATCACGCAGCTCGAGCTCCTGGCGCGTCCGCCTGAGACGCGCGCGGCATCGAACCCTTGGCCGCTGTGGCCGAACATCTTCCGCGTCTCGTCCGCCCACGAAGAGGGTGGCGAGCGCTGTTTCTCGATTTCGACCGAATACTTCGAAGGGGACGCCGCGGGCCGCGTCACCGCGCTTCACACCGTGCAGGTCGAGATGCAGACGGTCGACGGGCGTCCCTCGTTCGTGCCGGTTCCCGGCAGCGAATCCACGATCAAGGCAGACCTCGTCCTGCTCGCGATGGGGTTTCTTGGCCCGGAACGGTCGGGCATGCTCGACCAGCTCGGCGTCCGCCTGACCGAGCGCGGCAACGTGTGGCGCGACGAGAACTGGATGACGAGCCGTCCGAGCGTGTTCACGGCCGGCGACATGCAGCGCGGGCAGTCGCTGATCGTGTGGGCGATTGCAGAGGGGCGAAGCTGCGCGCGCGGCGTCGACGCGTACCTGATGGGCTCGTCCCATCTGCCCGCGCCGCTGTCGTAGCGCTCAACTTCAGTTGCGCGGATCGATCGCGGCACTGAAGTGCCGCGCTACAACACCGCGTTCGTCGCACCCAGCCGCGCGGCCAGCTGGTGCAGGAACAGCCCGACGTCGGTGACCAGGCCGATCGTCTGCGACGAACCGCGGTCCGCCAGTTTCGTGACCACCGCAGGGTTGATATCGACGCAAATCACCGGTACCCACGCCGGCAGCATGTTGCCAACGCCGATCCCATGCAGCATCGTCGACAGCACGATCACCAGGCCGACGCCTTCGAGCGCTGCGGCGTAGCGGTTCTGCGCGTCGATGATGTCCATCAGCGTGTCGGCGACAGGTCCGTCGTCGCGAATGCTGCCGGCCAGGATGTAGTCGACGTTCGCCTTGACGCATTCGTACATGACGCCCTTCGTGAGGACGCCACGCTCGACGGCCTGGCGGATGCCGCCGGCGCGATTGATCGCGTTGATCGCGCGCATGTGATGGCGGTGCCCGCCGTAGACGGGCGTGCCGGCTTCGAGGTCCACGCCGAGCGACGTTCCGAAGAGCGCAGCCTCGATGTCGTGGACCGCGATGGCGTTGCCCGCGAGGAGCACGTCGACGAATCCCGCGCGGATCAGCTCGGTGAAGTACGGCGCGCCGCCCGTGTGGACCACGACCGGGCCGGCGACGAACGCGATTCGTCCGCCGCGCGCCTTCACGTCGCGCATCATCCGCGCGATGCGCGCGACGCTGACCTCGACGCGGCGTTCGGACGACACCTCGTTCGACATGAACGCGAAGTCCGCGCGCTCGCGGTCGCGGAACTCCGGCGTCACCCGAATGCCGTCCACGCCGCAGACGATGCGATCGCCGGCCTTGACGTCGCGCAGCTTGCAGCACGACGCCGACGCGCCCGTGACCACGATGACGGCGTCCATCCGCTGCCGCTGCACGTCGACCCAGGCGCGATTGATCCGAACCTGGGTGCGCTGATTCGTCGTCGAATAGAAGTCGTCCGGCACGCAGCCGTCGCGGTCGGCGGTGCGGACGAGCGCGTCGTGCTGCTCCGCCACATGGCAGCCGAGCGGGATCAACGCTTCGACGAGCCGCTCGAGCGCGCCGGCGCTTCCGGCGGTCACCTTGAGCCGCAGCCGCGAGAACTCGTCGTTCGTCCGGCCGATCTCGAAGTGCTGGACTTCGAACGCGCCCCCCTGCTCGATGACGAGATCGAAGATCGCATTGAGGAGCTGTGAATCGATGAGATGGCCTTCGGCGGCCACGACGGCGGAGTGCACTGATTCGGATACCATCGATGTAAGGCGCACTTGCGTAGCGCGCAACTTCAGTTGCGCGGTCGACGTCGCGCGCGAGACGTGAGAACAACGTGACCGAGCGTTCAGGAATTATAGTCCCCGCCGCATCGCCGCACGCGCCCCCCGACGATCCTCATCGTCCGCTGCGTGCCGACGTGCGCCTGCTCGGGCGGCTGCTCGGCGACACGCTGCGGCGCCATGAAGGGGACGCCTTCTTCGAGCGCGTCGAGCGCGTGCGCGCGGCGGCGAAATTCGCACGTCAATCACACCACGCCTCCGATCCGTTGTCCGAGCTCGCCACCGAACTGGCCTCGATGCCGGTGACCGAGGCGCTGCCGATCGCCCGCGCCTTCGCGCACTTCCTGAACCTCGCGAACGTTGCGGAACAGCACCATCGTGTGCGGCGGCGGCGCGCCTATCAGCGCGATCCGAAAGCGTCCGCGCAGCCGGCGTCGATCGAGGAGGCGCTTCCGCGGCTCGCACGCGGTGGAATCGGCCGGGACGCCCTGCATCGCGCGGTCTGCAATCTCCGGATCGAGCTGGTGCTCACGGCGCATCCGACCGAAGTGATGCGCCGCACGCTGCAGTACAAGTACCGGCGCATGGCGGACGCGCTTACCGGTCTGGATCGATCCGACCTGACGCCGCCCGAGCGCGAGACGCTGATCGAGACGCTGCGGCGCGAGATCACGGCGGCGTGGGAGACGGAGGACGTCCGCCGCGATCGTCCAACGCCTCTGGAGGAAGTACGGACCGCGCTCACCGTCTTCGAGCAGACGCTGTGGGAAGCGCTGCCCGACACGCTGCGGTCGCTCGACCGCACGCTCCGCGGCGTCACCGGACGCGGCCTCCCCCTCGACGTGTCCCCGATCCGTTTCGGGTCGTGGATCGGCGGCGATCGCGACGGCAATCCGTCCGTGACGGCGGACGTCACGCGGAAGGCATGCCTCATCGCGCGCCGCGCGGCCGTCCTGTTCTACGCGCGCGACATCGAGGATCTCGCGGGCGAGCTGTCGATGTCGAGGGCGAGCCCGCAGGCAGTCGCGCTCGCCAAAGGAGCGCCCGAGCCGTATCGGGCGGTCTTGCGCGGCGTGCAGGCGCGTCTGGAGGCGACGCGCCGCTGGCTCGAGGACGCGCTCGCGCGTGAAGGCCCGTCGGGGCCCGAGCCGATTGACGTGTATCAGCGCGCCGAGGAGTTCGCGGATCCGCTGAGACTCTGCTACCGCTCGCTGCACGCGACCGGCAATGGCATCATCGCGGACGGCCGGCTGCTCGACCTGATCCGGCGGATCGCCAGCTTCGGTTTGACGCTCGTGCGGCTCGACATCCGGCAGGAAGCCGCGCGCCACACGGACGCGATCACCGCGCTCACGAAGCACCTCGGCCTGACGCCGTACTCGGAACTGTCAGAAGACGATCGCGTTCAGTTCCTGCTGAAGGCAATCGCCGACGAGCTTCGCGCCCCGGCGGATTTCAATCCCGATCCCGCCGTCGCCGAAGTCCTGGCCACGTTCCGCGTCCTCACGCAGATTCCTCCGGAGTCGCTCGGCGCATACGTGATCACGATGGCCGCGCAGCCGTCGGACGTGCTGGCGGTCGAGTTCCTTCAGCGTCAGGCCGGCGTCGAGCCGCCGCTGCGTGTGGTGCCGCTGTTCGAGACCGCGCGCGATCTGCGCGCCGCGGGCGCCGTGATGGATCGGTTGTTCTCGCTGCCGTGGTATCGCGATCGGATCAGGAAGAGCGGCGGGCGGCAGGAAGTGATGGTCGGCTACTCCGACTCCGCCAAGGACATCGGACGGCTTGCGGCGGCATGGGAGCTGTACAAGGGACAGGAGGCGATCGTCGCGGCCGCGCGCGCGCACGGCGTGGCCATCACGCTCTTCCACGGCCGCGGCGGCGGACCGACGTCGCTCGCGATTCAGTCGCAGCCGCCGGGCTCGGTCGACGCAACGCTGCGCGTGACGGAACAAGGGGAGATGATCCAGGCGAAGTTCGGGCTGCCCGGGATCGCGCTCCGCACGCTCGAGGTCTACACGACTGCGACGCTGGAAGCCGCGCTCGCGACACCGGCGCCCCTGAACCCGCGCTGGCGTGCCGCGATGGAGAAGGTGGCCGGCGCGGCGAGCGCGGCGTTCCGCCGGACGGTGTACGACGACCCGCGCTTCCCGACGTATTTCCGCGCGGCAACGCCCGTCGCGGAGCTGGATGCGCTGCACATCGGCAGCCGGCCGGCAAAGCGTGGCGCGGGAGGCCTCGGGCTGCTCCGCGCGATCCCGTGGCAGTTCGCCTGGACGCAGACGCGCCTGCTGCTCGCGTCCTGGCTTGGCGCGGAGGAGCTGACTGGCGACGCTTTGACGAGAGAAGAACAGGAGACGTGCCGGGAGATGTACCGCGCGTGGCCCTTCTTCCAGTCGACGATCGATCTGCTGCAGATGGTCCTGGCGAAGGCTGACGGCGGGATCGCCGAACACTACGATCGCCAGCTCGTGCCGCCCGATCTGCAGGGGCTCGGCGCCACTCTTCGCGCGCGCCTCGATCGCGCGTGCGACGCCGTCTTGTGGGTCAGTGGCCAGGAGCGCCTGCTGGAGAGCAACCCGGTGCTGCGCCGGTCGATCGACGTGCGCAATCCTTACGTGGATCCGATCAATCTCATTCAGGTGGAGCTGCTTCGCCGTCTCGGTGTGCTCCAGAAGATCGCCGCGGCGTGGGACACCCCGGACGCCGAGCCCGCCGCGGACCTCGTGATGCTGCGACGCGCATTGCTGGTCACGATAAACGGCATCGCGGCCGGGATGCGGAATACGGGATAGCGATCGATTGTCGACG
>JAICSD010000117.1 GCA_025937075.1 Vicinamibacteria bacterium
CAGCTCTCCGCCGCGCTCGAAGGCGACCTGGGCGAGCTGATCGACGCTGCGGTCACCCACTTCACCTCGGAAAAGCTCAAGGACGCGACGGCCGCCGAAACGTCGGCCTGATGCCCACGGTTCGCGACGCGGTCGCGCGGGCCGGGGACGCGCTCACCGCCGCGGGGATTGCTCCCTCGGAAGCGGCGCTCGATGCCGATCTGCTTGCCCGTCATGTGCTCGGCTGGGATCGCGCGCGGATGCTCTCGGACGCACTGCGCGAGCCGCCGGAGTCCTTCACGAGAGCCTACGCCGACATGATCGCGCGACGATTGCGCCGCGAGCCTGTCTCTCAGATCACCGGCCATCGCGAGTTCTGGGGACTCGACTTCGAAGTCACGCTCGATGTGCTGACGCCGCGGCCAGAGACGGAGCTCATCGTCGAAGAAGCGATCGCATGCTTCTTGGGGACTGCTCCTCCCCGTCTCATTGTCGATGTCGGTACCGGCAGCGGATGTCTCGCGGTCGCCCTCGCGCGAGAATTTCCATCAGCATTCGTCCTGGCCGCGGACCTATCGGACGCCGCGCTTCGAGTGGCGCAGCGGAACGCGCATCGGCACGGCGTGAACAAACGCATCGCGTTCCTTCGCTGCAATTTCATGCCGCCGGTGCCGGAGATCGACCTCGTGGTCTCCAATCCGCCGTACATTCCACAGCGCGATGCCGCGAGTCTGCCGCCGGAAGTGCGCGACTACGAACCAGCAGTCGCGCTGTTCGGAGGCGAAGACGGGTTGCAGGCCTATCCGCGGCTGTTCGCCGAAGCAGGATCCGAGGTGGTGCCAGATGGCCGTCTGATCGTCGAAGTGGGATACGATCAGCGCGCAGCCGTGACCGCGATTGCCGCAGAGACGGGCTGGCGTATCGAGCGCGTCCGCGAGGATCTCCAGGGCATCGCGCGGGTGCTCGTGTTCAGGCGGCCCTGAAAGGACCGCCCTAGGTTGGACGGCCCTGAAAGGCCGGCGAACGCCTATGGCCAACTGCCTCTTCTGCAAGATCATCAACCGCGAGATTCCCGGCTCGATCGTGTACGAAGACGAGCGCGTCGTCGTCTTCAACGACATAAACCCGCAGGCGCCGCTTCACGTCCTCGTCGTGCCACGCCGGCACATCGAGTCGCTCAACGCGCTCACGAGCGGCGACGACGGGATCGTCGGCGAGATGGTGCGCCGCGGCGCGGCGATCGCGAAGGAGAAGGGTGTGTCGGACGCCGGCTTCCGCACCGTGTTCAACACGAACGCCGCAGCGGGACAGACCGTGTTTCACATCCACCTGCACGTCCTCGGCGGCCGAACCTTCTCGTGGCCCCCCGGGTAGCGGCATTTCGGCATTCGGCATTGAGAGATAGCGCAGCGGTCAACCGGCATTGACAAGCGTCAGCAAGTACTGCCCGCGGCCGTGCTCTCTCGCGAGAAAGAAATCGACGACGCGGTAGCCGCGTGAGAGATAATGCGCGAACGCGGCGCGCGTCGCGAGGCGCCACTCGAGGGCGAGCGCCCTGTCCGACGCCTGCATCTCCGTAAACCCTGAGGGGATCTCCACCAGCAGCCGCGGCGCATCGAGCGTCAGGTCCGGCGCGCCCGGCCGCAGCCATCGTCCGCCGCCAATCGACGGATTCACGACCGGCGCGAGCGCCACGCCTGCATCGCGCATGACGACGAGCGGCGCCGTGATGCGGCGCTCGACGTGCGGTCTCGTCAGGTGCCATTCCGCGATGAGCCGATCCGTCGGCGTCCCCCGATGCAGCGGGCTGCTCGAGTCGCCGTAGACGTTCTCTTCGTAGGTTTCGACGATTACGCCGAGCCGGCTGAAGTTCAGGTGCGCGTTGAGCGCCTGGAGCGGATCGAACGTCCACTCGATGAGATCGACGCCCATCGCGAGCGCGCGCTTCCGCTGCGCGAGCTTCAGGCGTATGCCGAGGCCGGTGTTGCGCGCCTCGGCGGTCACGCCGAGCATGTGCGACCACTGCGTCAGCCTGCCGTCCTTCACGGCAGGCATCGAATAGACGAACCCCTTCAGCCGATCGCGATCGTCGAAGGCGCCGATCAGGATGCCTCCGCGCATCGCCGAGACGATCAGGACCGGAGGCGGGACGATGTCCTCCGCGTCCGCATAGCCCCAGATCTCCCGCTCGAGCGCCGCAACCTGTCGGCACTCCTCGATCGTCGTGAGGTCCCGGATTGTGATGGGTCTCACAGCAGCGCGTGCAGCTCGCGCAGCGAGTGGATGACGGGGATGTCCGGCGGGCACCCGCTGGAGAACCCCGAGCGGGCCACGAGCACGCCGCGCATCCCGAGCCGGCGCGCCCCCTCGATGTCGTGCGCAACGCTGTCGCCGACCATCACCGCATGCGGCGCGTCCGTCCGCGCCTGCCGGAGCGCTTCCTCGAAGATGCTCGGGTGCGGCTTCATGTAGCCGTGATCGAACGACGAGAGCGCGACCGCGAACAGACCGTCGAGTTCGAAGTGGCGCTCGAACTCGGCAAGCGAACGTTGTGTATTCGAGATGAGGCCGATCGTGTGGCCGTCCGCCCGCAGCGCACGCAGCACGTCCGGGACCTCTTCGTACAACGTGAAGTGACGGCACGCGGACCACTCGTCGTAGATGTCGCGAGCGGCCGCTACGACGGCCGGCCCGCGTCCGCCCATTCCTTCGATGATTCGCCTCGTGTATTCGACGAAGATGCCGGGATCGTACGGCCCACCCTGCGCATCCAGCAGCGATGAGGCGGCGGCCACGGATGCGTCGAACGCGGCCGCATCGACAAACACGCCGTGCCGCGCGCAGAACTCTCGATACCCCTTGCCCTGAAAGGCAGGGCCGGGATGGATCAGCGTGAAATCGACGTCGAAGAAGATCGCGCGTGTGATCCGACGCGGAGGGGTCATGCAGAGGGCGGACCGGCGACCGCGACCGCCGCACACTCCGGACGGAGCACCGTGCGCGCGGCCTCGCGGACGTCTTCGATCGTCACCCCAGCGATGCAATCCGGAAGCCGCCGATCGTAGTCGAGCCCGAGGCCGAAGAACTCGGCGGTCTGCAGGAACGTTGCGATGCTCTGGTTGGTTTCCAGCATCCGGGGGATGGAGCCGGTCAGGAACTGCCGTGTCTCCGCCATTTCCCGTTCGGTGGGCCCCTCGGATCCGAGCGCACCGACCTCGGCATCGATCGCCGCGATTGCGCGCTCGACGTTGCGAGGATCCACGCCGGCACGAATCGCGAGCGGGCCGGGGCCAAGGCTCGGATCGAACGAGCTGAACGCGTAGTACGCCATCCCCTGACGCTCGCGGATGTTCTCGGCCAGCCGGCCCCCGAGCCCGAACTGCCCCAGGATGGTGTTCATCATCCAGTAGGCGTCGTACGCGGGATCGAGACGTGTGATCGACGTGAAGCCGTAAGAGATGTCCGATTGCGGCTTGTCCCGCATGGGGATGTCGACGCGGCGGCGGCCGGTCACGGGCGCGACCGCGGGCACCTCTCGATCGTCCGGCAACGGATGCTCCCAGCCGCCGAATACGTCAGCGGCTCGGTCGACCGCGTCCGTGCGTTCGACGTCACCGACAATCACCAGCGACAGGACGCCGGGGGCAAAACGTTGCCGGTGATACTCGACGAGATCCTCGCGCGCGATGCGCTCGATCGACGCGAGGGTCCCCTTCGCGGGACGGCCGTATGGATGCGACGGACCGTACAGCAGCTCCTGAAGCGCCTCGCCGGCCCGAATCGCGGGGTTGTCCTGGTCCTGCCGCAGCGATGTGATCACCTCGGCGCGCCGGCGGTCGAGCTGATCCTGCGGAAAGCTCGGCGTTCGGGCGACGTCGCCGATGAGCGCGAGCAGCTCCGGGTAGTCCTCGGACAGGCACGTGCACACGAGCGTGAGCACGTGCCGGTTCGTCGAAATCTTCAGCGCGACGCCGCGATCGTCGAGCAGCTCGGCGATGTCGTCGCCGCTGCGCGTGGCCGTTCCGCGGTCGAGCACACGCGCGAAGAGCCAGGCGAGACCCGGAAGCGCCTCCGGCTCGTATAGACTCCCCGCCCGGAACACAGCATTGATCGTGACGGCTGGCGAGAACGATGTTTCCTGGACGGTGATCACGGCGCCGTTGTCCAGGACCTGGCGAGCGGGAGCCAGGCCGCTCGAGATCGACGGAATCATGCCGGCCGCCCCGAAGGCTGAAACCAGCCCACCGTGCGGGCCTCTTTGCGAAGCCGCTGCCGGGCGGCCTCGGCGACGTGCGCCGGTGTCACCTGATCGAGCGATGGGCGGATCCTTTCGAAGAAGCCCGGGCCCGCAACCGTCTCGAAATAACCCAGCTGGTGCGCGATGTTCGTCACGCTGTCCGTTTCGAACACGAGCCGGGCGCGGAGCTGACGCCGCGCGCGCGCAACCTCCTCGTCGGTGAGCCCCTCCTCACACACACGTTCGATGACCTCGAGCGCCGCGGCCTCGAGCGTCTGGAGCGCGATGCCTTCCATCGCCGTGAGCGACAGGCTGTAGAGGAATGGTTCTTTCGTCGCGACGAGCGAGCCGCTGACCGAAGAAGCCAGCCCCCGTTCGACGAGCGCCGAATACAGCCGCGCCTTGCGCTGCGGCGGTGCGCCGCGAAAGCTCGACCAGATGTTCGTTCCTTTTGCGCCGCTCAACGCAGCGTCCAGAACCAGCATCGGGAAGAAGTCGGCGTCATGAACGGCCGGCGCGTGCCAGGCCATCTTCAGGTACGCTGTCGTCCCCTCCCGTTCGAGGAGCACCCGCCGCTCGCCAACCTGCGTGGGTTCGGCCGCTCGCTTCCTGACGGGCGCCGGCGACGGATTAATCCCGCCGAAGTGCGCCTCCGCGCGCCGCAGCACCTCGTCCGCCGCGACGTCGCCGACCACGACGAGCGTGGCGTTCTGCGGGACGTAATGACGGCGGTAGTAGCCGTACAGGTCGTCGCGCGTCATGGAGCGCAGGTCGTCGATCCAGCCGATCGTGGGGTGGCGATACGGGTGCGCGCGAAATGCGGTCGCAGTGACCTCCGTATCGAGCAATTGATCGGGATCGTTCTCGCCCCCCTGCAGCTCGGAGATGATGACGGTGCGTTCGGACTCGCACTCCGCCGGCTCGTACAGACCGTGCGCCATTCGCTCCGCTTCGATGAACAGCAGCGTATCCAGCGCGTCGCGGCCCGCCGTCTCCATGTAAGTGGTCTGATCGATCCACGTGTAACCGTTCCAGGTCCCGCCGAACCGTTCGACGATTCCCTTCATCTCGTCGCGAGGAATGTTGGTGGTGCCCTTGAAGTTCATGTGCTCCACCCAGTGGGAGACGCCGGTGAGTCCTGGCGCTTCATCGCCCGAGCCCACGCGATACCAGCACCACACGGAGACGAGCGGCGCACTATGCACTTCCTGAACGAGCATGGACAGCCCATTGTCCAGACGCGCGGATCTCACGGACGGGTGGGTGGCGAGCGCGGCGGGCACGGCCATATCCGTCAATTATACAGGCCGAGTGGTCCCCGTCCGGGGACGAGGATTCGCAAAAACTGGCCTGATTCAGCCCAAATTGCCGCGTTTGACGCGGACCGTCCTTTGCATTTTCAGACCGGCAGCGAATCGTGAATGCGGCAGTCGAAATGAATGGAGGGGCTAGGACATGGGCGCAAAGAGGGGAGTTTTCGGGGCGTTGTGCGTGGCCGGGGCGATGCTCATCGGTAGCATCGCCACCGCACAGGAGAGCGCGACGCTCACGTTGAAATCCGGCGAAAAGCTGTCGGCTCAGCTCGTCGACCTCGGCGGCGTCGGATATACCGTCCAGGTGAACGGGCAGGAGCGCAGGATCCCGCAGAGCGAGGTTGCCGCGATTGACTTCAGCGGCTCAGGTGTCAGTGACGCGGACTGGTCGAAGTTCAACGGCACCGGACAGGTCGTTCTGCGCAATGGCCAGACCGTCGATGGTCAGCTCGCGGACATCGGTGGCACGGCACCGCTGCGGCTGACGTTCAAGACCTCGACCGGCGATCGCGAGTTCTCGTCGCGCGAGGTCGCGCGCATCCTGCTTGCACGGCCGACCAACGCGGTTGCCACGACGGGCAGTACCCCGCCGAGCGCCGGCGGCACGGCGATCACGGTTCCGGCGAACACCGCGTGGACACCGACCGGCATCATCGTCAGGAAGGGTCAGACGCTCTCGTTCACCGCGACCGGCGACATCCAGCTGAGCGCTGACTCGAACGACATGGCCACAGCGTCCGGCTCGAAGAGCGGCCGCTTCGCGGGCCGTTCGGCGATGCCGAAGACGCTCGCGGGGGCGCTGATCGGACGCATCGGCAGCAGCACGCCGTTTGGAATCGGAACTCAGAACACGTTCCCGGCACCCGCGAGCGGCCAGTTGTTCCTCGGAGTGAACGACGACTCGTTCACCGATAACCAGGGCTCGTTCCAGGTGACGATCAACAAGTAGGCCGTCGCGCGTTTGTCGTGCGGCCGAGGCCGGCGCTCTCCCGGGCGCCGGCCAAATTTTTGTACAATAAAGAGATCATCGATGGCGGACTGGAAAGAAACACTCAACCTGCCGCGTACTGACTTCCCGATGAAGGCCAACCTTCCGGTGACCGAGCCCAACGTGCTCGCCCGGTGGGCCGAGATGGACCTGTACGGAAAGATCCGCGCGCGCCGGAAAGGGGCGGCCAAGTTCGTCCTCCACGACGGACCGCCGTACGCGAACGGCCAGATCCACCTCGGCACCGCGCTCAACAAGATTCTCAAGGACTTCGTCGTGAAGTCGCGGTCGCTGGCGGGGTTCGACGCGCCATACGCACCCGGCTACGACTGCCACGGGCTGCCGATCGAGCTGAAGGTCGATCGCGAGCTGGGCCCGAAGAAGCGCGAGATGAGCCTTGCGGACTTCCGCCGGGCCTGCCGCGCATACGCGGAGCGGTTCATCGGCGTGATGACGACGGAGTTCGAGCGGCTTGGCGTGCTCGGCGATTGGGCGCACCCGTACCTGACGATGAACTTCGGGTATCAGGCGTCCATCGCACGCGCGCTCGGCCGGTTCGTCGAGCAGGGACTCGTCTATAAGGGCAAGAAGCCCGTCCATTGGTGCATCCATTGCCGCACCGCGCTCGCCGAAGCGGAAGTCGAGTACGAAGAGCACTCGTCGCCGTCGATCTACGTCGAGTTCCCGCTGGCCGCCTCGAGCAGGGACGACCTCGGCGCGCGCATCCCCGGGCTCCGCGGCCGCGACGTGTCCGTCCTGATCTGGACGACGACCCCGTGGACGATTCCGTCGAACCTCGCGATCGCGTTCCATCCGGAGTTCGACTACGCGGCCTACGAGGTGGACGGCCGCGCGGTGATCGTTGCGGAAGCGCTTGCCGCCCGCGTTGCGGGAGCGACCGGCCGCACGTTCGGGGCCCCTGTCGCGCGGTTCAAGGGGGCGGAGCTCGAAGGCATCAACTTCCAGCATCCGTTGTACACGAGGCCATCGGTCGGGGTGCTCGGCGAATACGTGACGCTCGATGCCGGAACCGGCGCCGTGCACACCGCTCCGGGGCACGGTGCCGACGACTTCGCAACGGGTGTGCGCTACGGGCTGGACATCTATGCGCCAGTCGGCCCCGGCGGGCACTTCCTGGACACCGTCGAGCTCTTCGGTGGCCAGCGCGTGTTCGATGCGAACCCGAACATCGAGCAGGCGCTCCACGCGCGCCATCGGCTCTGGCACCGTGAGACGTTCTCGCATCAGTACCCGCACTGCTGGCGCTGCCACAATCCGGTGATCTTCCTTGCGACGTGGCAGTGGTTCATCCGAATGGACGGCGAGCCGCATATCGGCGCCGGCGACGCGACGAGCACGCTGCGTCAGGCCGGCCTCGACGCGATCGACCGCGACGTCAGGTGGATCCCCGCGTGGGGCCGCGATCGTATCTACAACATGCTGGTGAACCGCCCGGACTGGTGCATCTCGCGCCAGCGCGCCTGGGGTGTGCCGATTCCCGCGCTGGACTGCCAGGCGTGCGGCGAAGCGATCCTGACGCCCGAGATCGTCGAGCGCGCCGCGGCGGTGTTCGACACGTACGGCGCGGACGCCTGGTACGAACGCCCGATCGCCGAGTTCGTTCCGCCGGGCCTCGCCTGTCCGGGCTGCGGCGGCACGTCGTTCGAGCGCGAGCGCGACATCCTCGACGTCTGGTTCGATTCGGGATCCAGCCACGAGGCGGTGCTGCCGTTCAACAGCGAGCTGACCTGGCCGGCCGACATCTACCTCGAAGGCAGCGATCAGCACCGCGGCTGGTTCCAGAGCTCGCTGCTCGTGGGGCTGGGGACGCGCGGCCGTCCGCCGTTTCGGCAGGTGCTCACGCACGGGTTCCTGATCGACATGGACGGACGGAAGATGTCCAAGTCGCTCGGGAACGCGATCGAGCCGCAGGCGGTCATCAAGGAGAGCGGCGCCGAGATCCTGCGGCTGTGGGTCGCGATGAGCGACTACCGCGAAGAGCTGCGCGTCAGCAAGCAGATCCTCGCGCGCGTGATCGAGGCGTACCGGAAGATCCGGAACACGCTGCGCTATCTCGTCTCGAACCTGTACGACTTCGACCCGGCCGTCGACGCGCTGCCGCTCGATGGCCTCCAGGAAGTCGATCGGTTCGCGCTGGCGCGCTACGCGGAGATGGCCGCGGCGGTGATCACGGCGTACGACGACTACGACTACCCGTCGATCTTCCAGACGGTCAACCAGTTCATGACCGTCGACGTCAGCGCGTTCTACGCCGACGTGTCGAAGGATCGGCTCTACACGTTCGCGGCGGCCTCGCCCGAGCGGCGGTCGTCGCAGACGGCGATGTGTGTCATGGCGGACGGGCTGGCGCGGCTGCTCGCACCGCTGCTGCCCATCACGTCCGACGAGCTCTGGCGCCATCTGCCCGGCTCCCGGGAGGAATCCGTCCACCTTGCGCTGTTTCAACGGGACATCGAGACGATGAGAGATCCTGCGCTGCTGGCCACGTGGGACCGGCTGCTCGCGATTCGCGACGAGGTGAACCGGGCGCTCGAAACCGCGCGTCAGGCCAAGGTGATCGGGACATCGCTCGGCGCGGCGGTGACACTTCGTGCCGGCGGCGAAACCGCTGCGCTGCTCCGGCAGCACGCAGCCGACCTGCCGATGCTCTTCATCGTCTCGCGGGTGGACGTCGAAGACCGCGGCGACGAGGGCGTGGAGGCCGTCGTCGCGCGCGCGGACGGTCAGAAGTGCGAGCGCTGCTGGCGGATCGTGCCCGACGTGTCGAACGAACCTGGTACGGAGGGGCTGTGCAGCCGGTGCATCGGCGCGCTCGAGCTCGATGCGCCCCGCGCAGCACGGTGACGTCATGCTCGAACCCATGGAAACCGCCTCGTCTCCCGCTGCCCCGCCTGCAGACGCGCCGGCGGCGGACGTCGGTCATCACTGGCCGCCGATCCGCGCAATCGAGCTCGGGGTGATCGCATCGATCGTCGTGCTGGATCAGCTCACGAAGATGATCGTGCGGGCGACCCTGCCGCTCACCGGCCACGTCACGGTCATCCCGAACCTGCTGGACATCACCCACGTGCAGAACACCGGCGCCGCGTTCGGTCTGCTCAACGCGGCCGACTTCCCCTACAAATCCGGGGTGATGATCGTGATTGCCGCACTGGCCCTCGTCGCGATCTCGCTGTACGCGCGGCAGCTCGGCTCGCACGAGCGGCTCTCGCGGTACGGCCTCGCGCTGATTCTCGGCGGCGCGTTCGGGAACCTCATCGACCGCACGCTCTCCGGCTACGTCGTGGACTTCGTGGACGTCTACTGGGGCGACGCGCACTTCTGGGCGTTCAACGTCGCGGACGCGGCGATCACGATCGGCGCCGTGCTGGTACTGCTCGAGATGCTCGGCGTGGGACGCCGCCACGTCCCACATCCTGCGTAAGACTCCGTGCACGCTCTCCGTGAAGTCACCGTCGACGCCGGCTACGACGGAGCGCGTCTGGACACGTTCCTTGCCGCGCTGCTGCCCGAACGATCGCGCTCCCAGATCCAGCGTCTGATCAAGGAAGGCCTCGTCGCCGGCAGCGCCGGCGCCCTCCGTCCGAGTACAGCGGTGCGCACGGGACAGACGTTCACGATTGATCTGCCCGAGCCGTCAGCGCCACAGGCTGTCGCCGAAGATCTTCCCCTGGCGATCCTCTACGAGGACGCCGACCTCGTGATCCTGGACAAGCCCGCCGGGATGGTCGTCCATCCGGCAGCCGGCCATGACAGCGGGACACTGGTGAACGCGCTGCTGCACCACGTCGACGACCTCAGCGGCATTGGCGGCGAGCTGCGGCCAGGCATCGTGCACCGGCTCGATCGCGGGACGTCCGGGGTGATGGTCGTTGCGAAGCACGACAGGGCGCACCACGAGCTGGCGCGACAGTTCCACGACCGCGAGGTGGAGAAGGAGTACATCG
>JAICSD010000227.1 GCA_025937075.1 Vicinamibacteria bacterium
ACCATCGTCTCGGCCGTCGTGCTACGAGCGAATGCCGGCTTGCCGGCGAGCATTTCGTGGAGTACGGCGCCAACGCTGAAGATGTCCGACCGCACGTCGACCGGTTCCCCACGAACCTGCTCCGGAGACATGTAGGCCGTCGTACCAGCCGCGGTTCCGTCATGTGTATCGGTGGCCGGGCCGCCGCCAGAGGCGTCGCCGCCGGGCATCGTCAGCTTCACGAGCCCGAAATCGAGGATCTTCACCCGCCCATCGGTGGTGATGAAGACGTTCTCAGGCTTCACGTCGCGGTGCACGATGTGTTTGTCGTGCGCAGCCGCGAGGCCGGTCGCCATCTGGCGGGCGCAATCCACGGCTTTCTGCGTCGACAGTCCTCCAGCCTCGAGCCGTGTGCGCAGCGTCTCTCCCTCGAGCAGCTCGGAGACGATATACGGCATCCCTTCGTGTACGCCGACGTCGTAGACCGTCAGGACGTTGGGGTGATTCAGTTGTCCTGCCGCCCGCGCTTCCCGTTCGAAACGCGCGACGCGGCTCGCGTCGGTGGCATACGCAGGTGAGATCAGCTTGATCGCCACGGTCCGATCGAGCCGCGGATCGCGCGCCCGGTAGACGACGCCCATGCCGCCCGCACCGAGCCATTCGGTGATTTCGTACGGGCCGACTCTGGTGCCAGCCCCAAGGGATGCCGAAGCGTCTGGGGTCACGGCGAGTGAGTATCTGTCGTCATCGCGGACGAATACAGATGAAAGGTCAGGCGCAGCGACCCGATGCCGATCAAATCTCCATCGGCGAGTGGAACCGCTGAAGTGACGCGGCCGGTTCCCCGGAACGTGCCGTTCTTGCTGCCGGCGTCCTCGAGCGTCACGCCTTCGGCCGTGACGAGGATGCGGGCGTGACGGCGCGAGACGGTCGTATGGTCAAGCCGGACCTGCACGTCGGGATCGCGGCCGATCACGTGCTCGCCGGCCGCGAGAAGAAATCGCCGCCGGTCCCATTCGAGCCAGCCCGCCGGTGCAGCTGGATCAGGCGAGACACGTGGCGGCACCGTCGCAGCGGCGCAGAATGCGTAACCGGTTCCGTGTGACGTTCGGATGAATGTTGGCGCGCGTGGAGAATCGTCGAGCGCCTGCCGGATTTCAGCAACGAGATTGGACAGGTTGGCTTCAGCGACGAACGTCTCGGGCCAGAGACGGCGCTGCAGTTCGTCCTTCGAGACGACGTTCGGCCGTTCAGCGATCAGGATTTCGAGCAGCTCGAACGCCTTCGGCGTCAGGTGCACGACGCGTCTCTCGCGCGTCAGTTGTCTCGTGCCGGAATCGAGCGCGAACGGGCCGAAGGTGATCGTCACGGCGCCTCTTGGAAAAACCCGTCCGCATTCCTGGAGATGTCCTGAGACTCGCCCGGAGACGGTGATTATTTTAATTCAGAAACACGGGTGAGGACGATATGAAGCACACGACCGCAAAAAGGAAGCGCTGTTTGGGCATGCCGTGCGATTTCTGCTTCCGCGCCGTCACGCTCGACGGCGACACCCGGCTCGACATCCTCCTGCAGACGTCTCCGCGTTGATCCGCGAAGAAAACGAGGGCCATCATGAATTCAACACAACCACGGACCGCCGCGGCCGTGATTCTTGCGGCAGTGGCGATCGCCGGGTGTGGCGGATCGCCGTCGGCTCCGACTCGCACGTCCGCTGCTCCGTCGACCTCTGCGCCCGCGCCGGATCCGGTGCGGGTCCAGCCGACAATCGCAGCCGTAACGCCCGCCGCGGTCTGGAGTGGCGGCGGGGGATGGGGAACGATTGCCGGAGAGGGTTTCGTATCGGGTGCCACGGTGACCCTGGGAGACCAACACATCACCGCCTTCGTCGAGGACGGCACGAAGATCGTCTTCGTGACCACGGCCCAGCCTGTCGGAGTGGTCGACGTGACAGTTGAGAATCCTGGTGGTCTTGCCAGCCGGCTCGAGCGCGCGTTCAGTTACGTGTCGGCGGACCAATTCGATCTGGACGGCGTCTGGGCGGGTCACGTCGGCGGCGACTACGAGACGGATATGCCGTTCACCATTGAGCACCACGTGCTCGTCAGCTTGTCGTGCGGCACTTCCCTGGTTGTGTCGGTACCGCTGCCCGTTTCGTTCAGCAACGGCGAATTCGTCGTAACGGGCAATGACGGGCTGCGCCTGTCGGGCCGGATGGTGGGGCCGACGGAGGCGGCCGGCGAAATCAGTTCGGCATCGTGCCAGGTATCCCCCTGGTGGGCCGACCGCAAATAATCGCAGCCAACCGTCATCCGCTGAAAGAAACGGCAGGTCCGTCCCATTGATTGGGATATGCGACTCCCAGCCAGGACCGGACGAATCCTCGGGGCAGTGCTCATCACAGGGCTCACAGCATGCGGCGGTAGCTCGAGCGGGACCAGTCCCACCTCTCCGAGCGGCGGCGGCGGGGGTGGCGGCAGCACCGGCCCGGCGTGCCGGACCTACTACACCAACGAGAACATCACGACGAGGACGAGCGGCACGAACATCGTCTTCAACGCGATACAGTCGGCGACCTTCGACACCTCCACGAAGAAGGCGACGACGACGGTGAAGTTTGCGAACGGCTCGGTCTGCGGCAGCGGCGCGGCCAGCTACAACTCGGTCGCGGATTTCGTGGACGAAGTGCGCGTCATCCCGCCGGTGTTCCTGGCGGTGGGCACGACGAGCGCGGGCGGCGGGGCGTGCGGCGGCGGGGGAACTCCGTCGGGCTCCCTGACTTATCACTACGACAGCAGCCGCCGGCTGACCGGCTGGACGGCGGTGCCAGGCGACACGACCACGTTCACGGCATGGGACAGCTCGGGCCGTCCGACGACGGGCAGCGTCAGCAACGGCACCACGATCAGCAACGTCTACGATGACGCCGCACGCACCGAGACGACCACGTCGAATCCCGGCAACACGGTCAGCACGCAGACGTTCGACGCCAACGGCAATTTGATCAAACTCGTCCTCCTCACGGGCGGAACGACGGTGACAACGACGTTTGATATCACGTCGACGGCAACGGTCTGCAAGTAAGATAGTCGGCCGGCGCGCATGTTCTGCAATTACTGCGGCGCTCCCAATCCGGACGACGCGGCGTTCTGCCGTGGATGCGGGCGCGAGCGCGCCCACCCCGGGGCTGCACCGACGGCGCCGCGCGTGGTGTCCGTCCCGCCTCAGCCAGAACCAGAGGCGCCGCCGCCCGCGGACCTGCCGCCGCCGGAGGGCCAGGCGGCTCCGTCCGCTGCAGCCCCAGACGCTGTCCCGTCTCAGCCCCCGAGCGGCCTGAGCCTCTTCTTCATCGCGGTCGCGGGCCTGATGATCATCACGGCGCTGGGCTACGCCCTCGCGAATGTGGTGGAAGGGCGGCGTGAGGCTGCGCAGCGGGACGCTGATTCGGCCCGGGCCCTCGATACCTCTCTCCAGAATGCCGCCACGTCCTTTCACGTGGCGGGCACAACGCAGCCGGTTGCCCCGACGGGATCCCAACCCGCAGTGACATCGACGGCGATCGGCCCGATCGACAACCTGCAGGCGCTGGCCTCGCTCGCGTTCCCGCCGGATGGTGACGATGCGAACGCGCTGGCGTGCGACCGTCTCGCCGATCATCCGGACGATCCGCTCAGGGTAGGGGACGGCGTCCAGGTGCCATTGCTCGACATCGCGCAGGCGCTGCCGGTGTGCGAGCGCGCGGCGGCGATCACGCCCGACAAGCCTCGGTATCACTTCCTGTATGGCCGCGTCCTCGACGCCGCCGGACGTAGTCAGGAGGCGATTCAGCAGTACACGCTCGCGGAGCGGGCCGGCTACGTGTTGGCGGACCTGAATCTCGGTCTCCTTTACGGGTATGGCGACGGCGTTGCGCAGAATCAGGATCTCGCGATCGCCTTCCTCCAGCGCGCCCATCTGGGCGGATTGGCAAACGCGCGGGCGTTTATCGGCGATCTGTACGCCCACGCGTCGCCGCCGGACTATGCGCAGGCGAAGGCCTTTTACGAACAGGCCGTCGACGTCAGCGCGCCGCAGGGATATGCCGGCCTTGCCGTGCTCTACGACCTTGGCCTCGGCGTCGACAAAGATCGGGTCAAAGGCGCCGAGCTCGCCCGGAAAGCCGCCGAACTTGGCAACGTGAACGGCATGTTCTGGCTCGGACGGCACCTGAGAGACGGACAGGGCGTCGAGCGAAATCCCTCCGCCGCGTGTGGGTGGTTCGACAAGACCGCGCGCGCGAACTACGCATACGGGCAACTCGAAGCGGGCCGGTGCTTCTACACCGGCGACGGCGGCATCAGGAACCATGAGTACGCGTTCTACTGGCTCATTCGCGCGGCACAGGCCGGGCTTCCCGAAGCGCAGGAACTCGTCGGTGACATGTACGACGACGGCGACGGCGTTGCCGCGGACGAAGCACAGGCCGTCGCGTGGTATCGCAAGGCGGCCGTTCAGGGCGACACCTACGGGATGATGCAGCTCGGCGTCCACCTCCGGCAAGGCAAGGGTGTCGCCTGGAGCGAAGCGGAGGCGATGCAATGGTTCGAGAAGGCGGCACGGGCAGGATATGCCGCCGCCCAGAGTTCGCTTGGCGCGGGATATCTGGCCGGCCTCGGTCAGGACGCCGGGCAGGGCCACCAGGACTACCAGCAGGCGGCGTACTGGTTCGGCGAGGCGATCAAACAAGGCGAAGGCTTCGCGCTGGTGAACCTGGGCGTCATGTACGAAAACGGGTTGGGCGTGCCCCAGGACCTCGATCGCGCGAAGCAGCTCTACACGCAGGCGGCACAGAGTTCCAATCCAGCGGCCGCCAAGGCGGGACAGGAATACGCTGCGAACCTCGCCTCACCGCCATCGACGAGCGAGCCGCAACCGGGCTCACTCGCGCGCACGAAGCAGTCGCCGTCGAACGCCGATGCCTGGGTCGCGATCGTCGTCGGCGCGGTCGCCGTCGCCGCGGTGACGACGCTGTTCGGCCATTCGTCGTCGACGTCGTCGGATGCATCCGCGGATTCATCCACGGATACATCCAGCATCGACACGGCGCCGTTCACACCGTTTACGCCATCCATCGACTGGGGGTCTTCGTCGTCCAGCTCAACGCCTGACCCGGCGCCGCTGCACCCGTACTACCCGTATCAGCAGTGGAAGACGCCGAACGGAGACCTGACCAATCCGAATATCGCGTGGCGTTGAGGAAGCCGCATGTTCTGCCAGTATTGCGGGAAGCCGAATCCAGACGACGCGTCCTTCTGCGGCGCGTGCGGGAAGAACATCGCGTGGGCTCCCGAGCCTGCCGTGCGGCGCGTCCCGCCGACGGTCCAGACTGCGCCGGGGAGCGCCCCTCAACCGATCGCGTCAGAACCCGTTCACACCGTATCGGCGGCTGAGGAGCGGCTCGTTCGATCGATTCTCGCGCCGGAAGCGAAGAAGGATAGATGGAAGCTGCCCAATTGGCTCGGGGTCGCCGCCGGCATCGCGATCATCCTCATGCTGATTCCGCACAAGGACGGAGCATCGGTTTGCGACGCCGCGCACAATGAAGTCGCGCAGCAGGTGCCGTTCGCCGTCGAGATCCTCGCCGCGCGCCACCCGCTCACCGTCGGCGTCGTTCGCGCGGTCACGAAGGAGAGCGGGTTCGTCGACAAGCTTGCCGGGATTTACGTGCAGAGCGAAATGATCCCGCAGGAGAATCCCGGGGCCGCGAGCTGCTACATCGCGTATTACACGGTGATGTTCCAGAAGGACCGCGTCCGCGCCTCCATCGCCGATTGGCTGGAAGCGAAGGCGCAGCTGAAGTAACCCGTCAGCGGCTCGTCGCGCGGAGTCCAAGGCGCTCGCGCTCGGCGCGCAGCGAGAACGTTCCCTTCGTGACCACGGCGTCGCCGGCCTTCACACCCTCGATCACCGCCACACGATCCCCTGAGCGTTCGCCCAGTCGCACCTCGCGTTCGGTGAACCTGCCCGGGTGGCTGTGGTCGACGAGGTAGACGACGGTCCGATCGCCGACGTTCTGAACGGCGCTGGCAGGCAGCGTCGGCAGGTTCGTATCGCCTGCGTCGTCGATACTCATCTCGGCATACATCCCGAGACGCAGCAGCCCGCGAGGATTGGGCACTTCGGCACGCACCCTCGCCGTCCTGGTCTCCGGGCTCACCTGGGGATCGATGTATGTGACGCGCGTGGGAATCACCAGGCCCGGATAGGCAGTCGTGGTGACGGTCGCTCGAGCGCCGGAGCGCAGGCGCGCGAAATCTTTCTCGTAGACCCCGGCTATCACCCACACGCTGGAGAGATCGACGATCGTGAACAGCTTTGCAGTCGTGTCTACGTTCAGGCCTGGATTGGCCGTCCGTGCGGTGACGATGCCCGCCAGCGGCGCAGGGATCGTCATGAGCGCGGCGACGTGTGTTCCGGGGCCGAGATGGCCGATTTGCGCCGATGACAACCCGAGCAGCTCGAGACGCGACTGCGCGCTCGCGACAGCCGTAAGCCGCGCCGTATGCTCCGCGTGGAGCATCTCCACTTCCTGACGCGTGGCGGCTCCGATCTCGACCAGCTTCTCGGTCCGCTGAAGCTGCCGTTCGTGCGCATCCAGCTCCGCGCGGGCGGAAACGTAGCGTGTCTCGGCTTCGGCGAGGTCCGGGCTGAAGATTTCCGCGAGCGCTTGACCGCGGCGGACGGACTCGCCGAGTTGCGCGAGAACGCGCGTCACTCGCCCGGAAGCGAGCGGCGTCACATCGACCTGCTTGTAATCGTTTGGCTCGATAGTCGCGGGCAGCCGAAGCTGTGCACCCTCGCCGCCTGCGGCGACGGTTGCGACGACAATCCCTGCGCGCTCCATTGCTTCCGGTGTGAGCTCGATGTTCACATCTGCCAGTCGATTACTTCCGGCCGCCGCGCCGTGGTTCTCGTGCGGTTGGGGTTGCGGAGTGCCTTGCTATAGCGCGTGATCGGCGCGGGCCGGCGCCGGCCGCGCGGGCGATCGCACGATCCAGTACGTGCCCGCCGCGCCAGCCGCCATGCACGCGATCGCGACAATGAGAAACACCGGCCAGCGCAGCGCTACTCGAGACGTCGCGTTCATCGAACTTCTCCCAATGCGGCTTTGAGTGCCTGCCGCGCTTCGTAGGCTTCGCGCAACGCCGCCGTGTACGCGAGCTCCACGTCCAGGTATCGCCGTTGTTCGTTGAGGACATCGAACAGCGTCACGCGGCCGAGGTCGTAGGTCTGCCTCACGACGGCGAGATTTTCACGAGCGAGGCCCCGCGCATCGGAGGTGTATGCGGCGAGCGCCGCCCGCGCGTGTTCATCGCGGCTCCGTGAAGCCGCGATTTCGCTCTGC
>JAICSD010000498.1 GCA_025937075.1 Vicinamibacteria bacterium
CGGCAACGGGAAGGCCCTCATCGTGCGCGGCGCGCGCGAGAACAATCTGAAGTCGATCGACGTGGCGTTCCCGCTCGGCATGCTGATCGCAATCACCGGTGCATCGGGATCGGGGAAGAGCACGCTCGTCAACGAGCTCCTCTACAAGGTGCTGTGGAAGACGCTCGTCGATACGCGAACACTGCCGGGCGCGCACGATCGGGTCGACGGCGTCGAGCACGTGCACAAGGTGGTGAACATCGATCAGTCGCCGATCGGGCGCAACAGCCGCTCGAATCCGGCGACCTACATCGGCTTCTACGACACCATCCGCGATCTGTTCGCGCAGGCGGCGCTCTCCGTCGAGCGTGACTACAAGCCCGGGCGATTCAGCTTCAACGTCAAAGGCGGACGCTGCGAGGAGTGCCAGGGCGAGGGATCGATCACCACGCAGATGTATTTCATGGCCGACGTCGAGGTCACGTGCGGCGCATGCAAGGGGGCGCGTTTCAACAGCGAAACGCTGGAGGTCACGCTGCATGGGAAGACGATCGACGACGTGCTGAACATGTCCGTGGAGGAGGGCGTGACGTTCTTCGCCCACGAGCCGGCGGTGTCGCGTAAGATCCAGGTGCTCGCGGATCTCGGTCTCGGCTATCTCACGCTCGGACAGTCCTCGACGACGCTGTCCGGAGGAGAGGCGCAGCGGGTCAAGATCGCGACGGAGCTCAGCACGCTGCAGCGATCGAAGCACACGATCTACATCCTCGACGAGCCGACGACGGGGCTGCATCTCGCGGACGTGCAGCACCTGCTCGACTCGCTGAACCGCCTCGTCGACGCGGGACATACAGTGCTCTTGATCGAGCACCACCTCGACGTCATCAAGACAGCGGACCACGTCATCGATCTCGGCCCCGAAGGCGGGCACGCCGGAGGAGAAGTGGTCGCGACGGGCACGCCCGAGGCGATTGCCGCGTGCAAGGCGTCGCATACCGGGCGTTTCCTGAAACCGCACCTTCGCGGCTGAGGCCGGCCTTATCGCTGCAAGTCATCACCTGAAGTGCTCGATCATCATCACGTCCTGGACCTGGTTCGTGAGCTTGCCGTACAGGATTTCGGTGCCGTCAGGCGAAGCGTTCGGACCCCAGAAACGATCGGCCACGCCTACCAGCGTTCCGATCAGTCGGTCGTGGCCCGTGGCCGGATCGATCAGCCGAAGCTCCAGCGGATCGACCTGCGTCAACGACCACGCAAACCTCTCTCGACGACATGGGTAGTAAAAGACACCCTGCGATCCAACTGAAAATCCGTACACGCATTCGCGAAGCTGTCCAATGGACCCTCCCGCGAGCGGTAGAATCAGGAGCGGTGTTCCGCTCCGGGACGATCCCTGCTTGTACACCAGGCTTCTGCCGTCCGTCGACTCGAAACCCGTATAGCCGCCCCCGCGCGTCAACTGCACGTCCGGCCCGCCGGCCGCGGGAATACGCCAGATGTTCGGACCGGCGCCCTCGTCCTTCGTAAAGTAGATCCAGGCTCCGTCCCGCGACCAGCTCGGGTACCACTTCTCGCCGAGCCCGGCAGTGATCTGCCGTTCATGTCCGCCGTCCGCGTCGATGGTCCAGATATGAAACTGGCCGTCCGCTCGACGTGAGGCGAACACGATCGCTCTGCCGTCCGGCGACCAGCGGGGCGCGGCGTGATAGCCACTCATATCCCGCGTGAGCTGCTGTGGCGCGGACCCGTCCGCTGCGGCTACCCAGATGTCGGCCATCCCTCCCGATCGCGAGGAGGCGTGGACGATGCGAGTGCCGTCCGGAGAGAACGACGCGTTGAAGTCGGCGAAGCTGGACACGATCGTCGCGCGCGACGGGGTCGTGGGTCCGAACCGATAGATGTCCGCGTCGAGCGTCCGTCGCTCGAACACCAGGCGATCTCGTGACGGCGCTGTGGCCGGTCTTCTGGAGCCAAGGCCGGCCACTTCGAGGCGTTCCGGTGGACGATGTCCGTTGATGATCACGCGCCAGAGATAGTGGACGTAAGGCGCACTACCGCTGCCGAACACGAGCTCGTTGCCGTCAGACGTCCAGGCGAGGCCAGACATGTCGGTCGCCATCGAGGTGAGACGTCGAGACGCGCCCGTGGCTCTGAACTCATCATCCAGGTCAACAACCGTGACATCGCAGGCAGCGACCCTGTAATTAACGCAGGCGAAGTAGGCCAGTCGACGCCCGTCCGGAGAAAACGCCGGGTCTCGGTGATTCGCCGGGGCCTTGGCGGCGGTCAGGAGACGCGGCTCGCCGCCGTGCGTTGGAACGAGATAGATACCAGTGGTCTCGGTCGCTGCCGACGCGGCGCTCGCGCCCGCGGCGGAGACGGCGATGTAGCGGCCGTCTGGAGACCAGGAGATTTGGCCGACGGCAGTGTGGATGAAATCATCCCCGACCGCGACCCCGAAGTCGCTCAGGTTCCGTTCCCCGTCACCCTGGGGCGAGGTGACGTACAGCCGTCCGGCGCCGTCCGTGGAACGATGACGCACGAACGCAATCTGACTGCCGTCCGGCGACCAGCTCGGATTGAGGTCCTGCGCGGGATCGGATGTGATCCGCTGGACGGCAGCCGATCCTATGGTCGAGAGGTAGAGATCAAAGTTGCGTCCGCCGTTGTCACCGTTCCACGCGAACGCGACCTGGTTGCCATCGGGGGACAACGTGGGCATCATTTCGAAGCCCGCCAGGGTCGCCACCGGTAGAACGCGGAGCGGAAGCAGCTGCGCCGATCCGCGCGAGTACATCCAGATGACAGCAGCGACCGCCAGCGCGGCCGC
>JAICSD010000151.1 GCA_025937075.1 Vicinamibacteria bacterium
GCAGATCTCGCGACCCCTATGGCCGAGGGCAGGATCTATCTGTCGGCGATGCAGGTGACGCCGGCTCGCATGGGCCTCGTCATCAAGGCCGCGTCGGACCCGTCGGCGCTCCTCCCGGGGCTGCGGCGAGCCGTGCAGGCGATCGATCCGGAGCAGCCGATTGCGCAGGTGAGGGAAATGAACGATTGGATCGAGCGTTCGCTGCAGCCGCGGCGGACACCCACGATCCTGCTCACGCTTTTCGGCGTCACGGCGCTGGCGCTTGCCGCGATCGGCATCTATGGCGTGCTCGCGTTCGGTGTCACGCAACGGCTGCGCGAGTTCGGCATCCGGCAGGCGCTTGGCGCGGACGGCCGTTCGATCCTGTCGCTGGTCCTCCGCGACGGTCTCAGTACCGCGGCTCTCGGCCTCGTCATCGGCATTGCCGCGTCGCTCGTTCTGGCGCGCGGCATGCGGACGCTTCTCGTTGGCGTGCCGCCTGGAGACCCGGCAATCCTGGCCGCCTCCGCCGCGGCCCTGCTCGCGGTTGCCGCCGGGGCGGCGTGGATCCCGGCCCGCCGTGCGACGCGCGTGGATCCGGTGACGGCGCTCCGATCGGAGTAGCCGCGGTCGCGGCGCGTCAGTCTACGGACAGCAGTCGAGCGCCTCGCGCGCCAGGCGATTGTCGTCCGGATACTCGAGTCCGTCGCCCGCCGGGAACGAAGCGTGACGGCGTCGCCGGAGCCCGCTGACGGCCATCGCCATGCCGACCGCGACGAGTCCTCCAGCGATGTAGCCGAGATACGGGCCCGGATCCAGACGCTGCTTTACCGCTTCCTTGAGCTCCGACTTCATCTCCGACGGCTGGAGGCGGCGCCCGATCTCGTCGAGCTTCCGATCGAGAGACTGCCGCGTCTCCGCGATGTCCATCTCAAGGCCGGTGATCGTCGCGTTGGCGGTATCGTCGTTCATCGGAAGTTCTCCTTCACGGTCTCGATCGTCCGAGGCATCCCGCGCATCGAGGCGACGGCGCGCCGGCCGCTCGCGTAGAAGATGCCGCCCACGATCGCCATCAGCACGCCGACGATGCCGAAGCCGACCCAGTACGGCCAGTTCAGCCCCTCTGAAATCCCCAGCGCGATCGCCGCGAGGATGAACATCCCCGCGAACCCGCCCGCGGCCGCGGCGCCGCCGAAGCCGATGCCGGCGGTCGACGCCTTCGAGACCTCCTGGCTCAACTCCGCGCGCGCGAGCGCGATCTCTTCTCTGAACAAGTCACGCACGTCGTCCAGCGCGCTGCGGACGAGCGTGCTCATCGGTGCGTCCGATTCATGTGCCATGTGGTACCCCCGGTTCTCCTTTCGTGCCCCGGGGATGAGGATGCAAGGAACGATTACTGGGCTGTTCTGGCCAGCGCCTTCACCTCTGCCGGGGTGAACCCGCGCTCCCGCAGCTCGCGAATGGCCGTGTCGCCGTCGGATTTACTCAACTTCTGGCCGGGCGCCTTCATGATGAGCTCGTGATGGAGGAACGCCGGCGGCCGCTCGCGGCCCAGCAGCCGGGCGAGCGCGATTTGACGGCCTGTCGACTGCAGCAGATCTTCGCCGCGGATCACAAGGTCGATCCCCTGCCGTAAATCGTCGACGGACACGCAGAACTGATACGTCCAGTTGCCGTGGCGATCACGCAGCAGCACGTCGCCGCACTGCTCGGACGGATCCTGAACCTGCGGCCCAAGCCGTTGGTCGGCGAACCGCTCGACGCGCGAGTCGAGACGCACACGCCAGCCAAGGCCGTTTATCAGGGGCAGGTTCTTGTCTCGGCACGTTCCCGGGTACCGCAGCTCGGCATCGCGCGGATTCGCGGCGGCAACCTGTCGTCGCGTGCAGTCGCACGCGTACACGAGGCCGAGCCGCCGAAGCTCTTCGAACGCGTCGCGGTACACCGCTTCCCGATCGCGTTGCCGCCCCTCGCAGCGGCCGGCGCGAAACGCGCTCGTGGGAAAGACATCAGGTGTGTATCCGAGCCAATCGAGATCGTCGAGGATGCCGCGCTCGTAGTCGGACCGGCAGCGCTCTCGATCGTGATCTTCGATTCGAAGCAGCACGCGCGCGCCGCGGGCGTCCGCGGTGTTCCAGACGTACTCGGCGTTGAGGACGTGCCCGAGATGAAGCCAGCCGGTTGGGGCGGGCGCGAAACGCGTCAGCACGGCGGGTGCGCGTGCGGCGGCGCGAGCAAGCCCGCACAAGCGGGCTCTGACAGCGCTGGCACTTACCTTGGAACCGGCAGCGCAAAGGTGCGCGAATCGGACGCGCCGTTGTTCGAAACGGTCACGGTGAAAAACGTGCCGGCGGAGGTGGGCGTCCCTGAAATGATTCCGGTGGGCGCGTCCAGCCTGACCCCCGCCGGCAAGCCGCCGCGCGTGATTTTCCACGACGCGGCGCCGCGCAGGCCTGATGCCGTCAGATACGCGACATACGGCGTCCCGCGTCTGGCATCGGGAAGCTGCGTCGTCAGAATGGCCAGCGGTGCAGAGGACGCGTCGTCTGCGCCGCGGAGCTGCAGCAGAAAAACGTCCTGTCGTGCCTTCTCTCCGGGCGACCCGACCGGATCGGTCCCAAGCGTCTTCTCCCAGTTTGACGTGAACAATACCCAGCGGCCGTCTTCCGACACGTTCGGTCGCGGCGTGTACCAGAACGAGAACTGCGTCGGATCGTCATCGTTCCGGACGTCGCTGCGATGATGCGCGAATCGCCAGATCTCCGCGCCCGCGTCCGACGCGACATCGGTCTGCACGGCGATGATCTCGTCGTCCCACGGCCGCCACTCGACGGTGTTCGCGCCGTAGCGATACAGGCCGCTGATGAACGGCACGAGCCGATCGGGCTGCGCGTTGTTCCACGTCGGGTGATCCGCGAGCTGCACTTCCTTCGGCGCAATGACGGGCTCCACGAGGTCACGAGTCGTCAGCGGCCGTGCGAGCGGCCGGAACTGCCACTGCGCCGCGTCGTAGGTGGTTGCGGTGCAGCAGTCCTGGTTGACGGCGAAGCCAAACGCGTACGCATCGTGTCCGCCGGCGTGCGCAGCGTCGAGCGGCAGTGCGGTGAACGAATCGTCCGACAGGTCCCAGACGTAGAGCGGCGGCGCCTGCCTCGCACCCTGCCGATCGGCGCCGCTCGGGTAGAGGAGGACGAAATGACCGCTGCGATCGATGAAGGCGTGGTGCAGCGTGAAGTTCAACCGGGTGCCCGTCGGCTTGCCGTCGAGCGTCGACGCGGATGTGTCCAGCAGGCGCCGTCTCGCCGCGTCCGTCCTGTCGAATACGACGACGTAGTGATGGCGATCCTGGCTCTCGCCGCCAAACATCGCAAGAATCTTCTCGACAGGACCCGAACTCGATCCAATCAAGCCGACGTAAGTCCCTTTCAGAACCGATGCGGGCACGACCGTTTCCAGGTCCAGCAGCGTCGTGTACCGGCCGTTCGAGAAGTCGAAGGCGTCCACCGTGTGCTGGTTGGTGCTCGAGCCGTTCTGTGTTCCGTAGACGATGTTTGCGTCGACGTAGCTGAACTGCGGCTCCAGATAGAACCGTAGCGTGAGCCCCCCTTCACCCTCGCGGGAGGGCTCGATACGCGACGCCGTTCCTGTCGCTGGATCGAACGCGAACGGAATGATCGTGCCGTCGTTCGTGGTCACGTAGAAGTGGCGACCGTCGGCGGCCCACGCGTTCTGATGCGTGCCTGACGGTGTTCGGAACGAACGGCCCGGAAACGCAGGACGGGTCGACCCGTCTGTCACCCGCAACATCCTCGTGCCGAACACGGGATCGTTGAAGGAGAAGCCTGCACCGCCGAGATGCAGAATCGGCGGCTTCACCCGAGGCCCATGGTCCGTGACAGCGTCGTACGCGGAGGGTGCTGCCGCGTTCTGCGGATCAATAGTCCGCACGGTGTGGCCGGAACCGATCGTCAGTCCGGCAGCGGCCACGATGGCAAAGCGCAGAGCACGCATCAACCGAGTGTGAAGAGAACTGCACCTCGAGCGCAAGCTCAGGCGCAGGCGCGAGGCGCGAGGCGGGACGCCAGCCGCTCCCCCCATGCGCCTCGCGCCTCGTCCTTGCACTACAATGACGGGTTCATGGATCTCGGTTTACAGGGCAAGGTCGCCATGGTGGCCGGCGCGAGCCGCGGACTCGGCTTCGCGGTCGCGGAGGCGCTGGCGCGGGAAGGGGCGAACGTCTCGATTTCGTCGTCGAACCGGTCCGCCATCGATACAGCATCCGGACGCCTCGCCAACCTGGGCGGCGATATTCACGCGGCTGCCGTCGACGTGAGGAACGCGTCACAGATCGAGGCCTGGGTGAAGGAGACCCTCGACACGTTCGGCGGCGTCGATCTCCTCTTCGCCAACGCCGGCGGTCCGCCGGCGGGATCGGCGCTGTCATTCGACGATGCGGCCTGGCAGAACGCGATTGATCTGCTCCTCTTCAGCGCGCTCCGGATGGTTCGGGGGGTCGTGCCCGCCATGAAGCAGCGGGGCGGCGGCTCAATCCTGATCACCACGTCGTCTTCGGTGAAGGAGCCGATTCCGAACCTCGCGTTGTCGAACGTCGTCCGCGGCGGCGTCTCGTCGCTGGCGAAAACGCTTGCGCTCGAGCTCGCAGCCGACAAGATCCGCGTCAACCAGATCATTCCCGGCCGCATCGATACCGATCGCGTGAAGCAGCTCGACGAGATCACCGGCAAGCGCCAGGGAATCTCCGCGGCGGACGCGAAGGCGAAATCCGTTGCCGCGATTCCGTTCGCCCGCTACGGAGAGCCCGTTGAATTCGGCCGCGTGGCGGCGTTCCTTCTGTCGGATGCGGCGGGATATATGACGGGCGCCACGGTGCAGGTCGATGGCGGATTGATCAAGTCTGTGCTGTAGTGGCTCGTGCCAGTTGGGAGTTGGGAGTTGGGAGTTGGAAGTTGGGAGTTGGAAGTTGGCAGTTGGGCGTTGACAGATTCTCACTCGGTTGATCTATGTCTTTGATGAGGAAAGCTCTTCTCGCGGGTTCCACCTCGCCGTGGCTGCGGCGGCAGGCGACCCGCCGCGCGTTCGTCCGGAAATCCGTCTCGAAGTTCATGCCCGGCGAGAAGGTGGAGGACGCGTTGACCGCGGCGGCACGGCTGAAGCCGGAAGGGATCAACACGATTCTCACGCGGCTTGGCGAGAATCTGACCAGGCTCGATGAAGCTGAGGAAGTCACGCAGCACTATCTCGACGTCCTCGACAAGGTCCAGCGGGCGGGGCTGGACGCCCAGATTTCGGTGAAGCCGACGCAGCTTGGCCTCGATCTCGACCCCGAGGTGTGTCAGCGCAATCTCGATCGCATCTGCGATAAAGCCGAGCGCGTGCACAACGTGCCGGTCTGGATCGACATGGAAAGCTCACCGTACGTCGATCCGACGCTGAAGCTCTACCGCAAAAGCAAGGAGCGGTACAAAGGCGTCGGCGTGGCGCTGCAGGCGTATCTCTATCGGACGATGAAGGACGTCGAAAGCCTGATCCCGATTGGGCCCGCGATCAGAATCGTCAAAGGAGCGTACCTGGAGCCGCCGGACGTTGCGTATCCGAAGAAACCTGACGTCGACGAGAACTTCTATCAGTTGTGCTGCCGTCTGATGGCGGACGATGCGCAGAAGAGCGGGTCGCTGCTGCACATCGCGACGCACGACATCGCGCTTGCCGATCGCCTCGGGGCCTACATCGACCAGAACCACGTGCCGGCGTCCGCTTACGAGTACGCGATGCTGTACGGCATTCAGCGGGGACAGCAGCAGCGGCTCGCCGCGGCCGGCCGCCGCATTCGCGTGCTCATCAGCTATGGCGAGTACTGGTTCCCGTGGTACATGCGCCGCCTCGCAGAGCGTCCCGCCAATGTCACCTTCGTCTTGAAGAACCTCGTGGGCGGCTGAGAAGCTGAAAGCAGCGAGTAGCCAGTCACCAGTCGCCAGTTTCTGACCGGCTACTGATGACTGGCTACTGGTTACAGGCCACCGGCGGCGGTCATGGCGCCCGCCGATCGACGTCGGGCTCCTCCTTCCCCTCCTCGGGACGGCCCATCGTGACGCTGTCCTGGACGATCGTCGTGCCATCTCGGCCGGTGATTTCTTTCCGTGATGCGGCAACGGTCTCGCCGACGTTGGTGACGGGCACCGAATCACCGGCCGGTCTCGG
The DNA here is from genome assembly GCA_025937075.1 of Vicinamibacteria bacterium. The sequence goes on from JAICSD010000151.1 coordinate 6,199, forward strand.
ATGCGCGCCGTCTCCTCGCGCGGGTTCGGTGCGCTCGCTGGAAAACAACGGCGCCGGATCCCGGTCGACGCGCTCCACGCCGAGCGCCCGTTGCGGAAACCCCGAATCCGCAGAATGTTCGTGACGCCGAACGTCCATGCGCGCGTGTTCCGCCGCGCGGTCGTCGATACGGTTGAACCGTTCCCGGCGCGCTGCTTCCGTGTCGTCGATGTTCGCGTAGCGGTCCGTGCGTCCGAAGGTCTCTTCGGACCGGAGTTCGTCGCCCTGCGGCGGCGTCAAATCGCCTTCATCTGAATGCAGCGGCTCGTCAGCCACATCGCTGACGTCTTTGCGGTTCTTTTCATCCATGTCGTGTTCCTCCGACGCTCCCGAGCCAACGGCGAACGGCCAACGGCTTCTGGACCTGCAGCCGCCGTGCCGTGTTACGGCTGGACCGTTTGCTGCGCCTGGGCGAGGACGGCGGTCGCGCCGGCGGCGAGGCTGTCGAAAAACGAGATGAAGCGCCGCGGTTCGTCGGCGGGGTACGGACGGAGATTGTTGGCCCAGCGGAAACCAATCGGCTGGTAGAGGAGCGTCGCCTCGATGGTGTAAGGACCGGAAGCACCGCCGAGCGGGATGCGATATTCGACGCGATCGCCGTCGGCCGTGAAGTCGGGATCAGCCGCAGCGTCGCCCTGGACGGCAATGTCCGGAACCGCCGTGTGCTTGTCGAAGCCATGGGGCAGGAGGCGATTGTCCTTCGCGTAGCGCACGCCGTGGAGCAGCCCCGTGGTGACCTGGCCGCGGCTGTCGAGCATGATCGACTCGTAGATCTGGACTTCGTCCGCCCGCGTGATCTGGCGATAGTGCGGTTCGTACTGGAGCGGGTCGCTGTCGTTGGCGTTTCCGTCGATCGAGCCGTTCGGTTCGACGCGGCCCGACTCGAATACGGCCCGGCCCGACGAATCGCGCACGACGAGATAGATCCATGCGCGTCGCGAGGGATACGCGGTCGGGAGCTTGTGGCCCGTGAGATTTTCGACCGTCACGTCGACGGCAAGGCGTCCGTTGGCGAGGCGTGGAGACTCGATCGCGATCCGCGCCGTAGCGGTGCGGAGCTGGTCGAGCGTCGCCCGCGAGGCGGATTCGAGCTCTTCCGGCAGCGCGATGGTGCCCAGGTCCGCACGGTAGCGATCGAGGATCCGCAGCAGAAAGAAGTTTCCGCCGAGGAACGTGTGCCGGGACATGCCGTCGCGGGGCTGCCCGAGCACCGATGCGATCGGCGACGGCTGTTCGACCGGCGGCATGTGGCACGACTGGCAGCTCCGCTGTGAGGCATAGCTGCTGTGCTGCCACTCGAGAAACGGCATCTGCTCCGGGAGGCGCCCGATCGCTTCACCGTCCGGCCCGCGTGCAGTCGTGTACAGCGTGTGACAGGTGGCGCAGAGTTCGGACTCGCGAATGTGCAGCCCCTGCGTCGGGTTGAACCCCGTGACGGAGTGCATCACGCGAACGAGACCCGGTTCGATTTCATACGGGCCGTAGACGGGTCGCTGCTCCGGCGCCGTTGTCGTGTCGATGACGTATCCACCCGTGAAGCTGGAAGGATCGCCCAGCTTCTGCGGAGTCACCTGATGGCACAACGTGCACGATACCCCGTCGTGCGCCAGGTCGGACATCGGATCGCTCTTCGACGTGACTGGCAGATGTTCGAAGATCCGCCCCTTGCCGCCCATCGCGTGTTCCGCCGTGTGCGACATGGGCATGTGGCAGACCGAGCATTCGTCCTCGATCTCTGCCGCCGCCTGTGCGTGGTCGAGCGTTTCACGGCGGACCGACGCCTGCCAGTACGGATCGCGCGACGAGTTCGCCATGATCGTGGCGCGCCACGCCGTCCCGATCGATGTGTTTTCCCCTGCTGGTGAGTACAACCCGTTGTGGCAGGCCATGCAGTTGGCCGAGTTGGTGAAGAGCTTCGTGCCGTCGAGCGTCGCGGTGCGCGAAGCGCTCGCTCGTTCGATGACGGAACGATCCGACGCACCTGAGATCGCCAGAACCCACCCGAGTCCCGCGACCGCGATGAACCGCAGCATCACCACCTACCAGCCAGAGAACAAAGGGCCATCGAACCAGTCCCAGAGAAGGTACAAGTGGAACACGCGGCCGCGTTGATCGCGCTCGTTCACCGGCAGCTGCACGCCCATGTCGAGGCGCACGTGCTGCAGCTTGCTGAGGGAGACCTGCGCCTGGGGCACGAGATCCCATTCGATCGCCTCATTCGATACGAGTGGCTTCGTTCCCTGCACTTCCAGCATCGGGGTGAACTGCCTGCCGAAACGGTGCTGATAGAAGGTCCGCCCGATCACCGCCCGCCAGAACGCCTCCCGCGTCTCGGTCGCGAGGCTTGCGGGAAGCCCCACTCCGCCCTGGGCCTGCACGAACGCGTTCGACGGCAGGACGCGGCCGTAGGCGGCAAAGGGCTCGAATGTCGTCGTGCCCGAGCCGAGTCCCTGTGTATCGCTGCCCGTAGGAAACGCCGTTTCCATCCCCACCGAGAGGATCGTGCTGGAATCGTGGAACACGACGCCCTTGACCGCGAACGCGACGTCGCCGAGACCGCGCGCCCACCCGGACCCATCCGGATGCTGCATCTCGATCGGCACCGCGAGTTCGTATTGCGCACGCGATCCAAGCCGGTGCTCGTACGCGATCTCTGTCGACGCCGCGGTGCCACCGATCCGGCTGATGCTCGTTGTCACGACGGCTTCGTTCTCGGGGAACGCCTTCTCCGTCAGGAACGAGCGCGGCAGGTTCAACTCGCCAGGCGGCCAGCTCGCGTCGCGGCAGAAGGTGCGGAGATACCGAACGACGTTCCAGATCTCCTGTTCGGAGAGCGCGCCGCCAAACGATGGCATGTGCCGGTCGAACGCGCGAATCGGGCCTCCGTTATAGACGACAGCAAACCAGTCGTGCTCGACTTCGGGAGTCGTGGCCGAGCAGTCGCTGAAGTCGGGTAATGGCTTGTCGAAGCCGACGTGGCTCCTGGGGTTCCCGCGCCCGTTCGGGGCGTGACACGTCATGCACGCCGCGCGGAACACTTCTTCGCCGGATCGAGGCGGGGCGGACGGTCCGCGCGA
>JAICSD010000156.1 GCA_025937075.1 Vicinamibacteria bacterium
AGCTTCGACGAGCGCCACTACCGCGAGCTTGGCGGACGGATCGGTCCGATCCTCGACACGATCCGTCGTCTCCACGCGCTGGACGTGTGGCTGGAGATCGTGACGCTGCTGATTCCCGGCTTCAACGACTCCGACGACGAGATTCAGCGGCTGACGGCGTTCGTGGCGTCGGTATCGCCGCTGATTCCGTGGCACGTGACCGCGTTCCACAAGGACTATCGGATGCACGATCCGGCGAACACGACGCCGGAGATGCTGATGCGCGCGGCACAGATCGCGCGCGGCAACGGACTGCGCTACGTGTATGCCGGCAACCTTCCGGGCGAGGTCGGCGACCTCGAAAACACCCGCTGCCACAGCTGCTCCGCCACGCTCGTCGAGCGGTTCGGCTATTTCATCCATGGCTACCGCCTGACGCCATCCGGCACGTGCCCTGACTGCGGGACGGTGATTCCCGGAAGATGGGGTCAGGCTTTCGAAGGGCAGATTACGGCGACGCCGTTCCTGCCGGGACGTCGGCTGCGGGTCGTCTGATCAGAGTCGGGTTCCGGGGTTCCACGCTTCCACTGGTTCCAGGTTCTGCTTCCAGGTTCTCGTTCCAACGTTCTCCGCGCCGCGCGAACCAGAACTTGGGAGCCGAACCTGGGAACCTGCGAACCTGAGGACCGAACCCGGGAACGCAGAACCTGTGGAACCCTGGAACCCGTCTGGCGGCACAGAAATGGCAGCGCCCGAGGTCGGGAGCATCAATCCTGCGTAGGAGGAGTCGCGCGGTGCCAAGAATCGCTGTCGCGTTGCTCACGTTTGCCATTGTGGCCGCGGCTGCTGTGACGTCAGCGGACCCCATTCACATCAACGCGGGCGCGTTGGTCGGCGACGACTTCGGCGCCCGGATGATCGCCAGCTCGCCCGATCACGGATTTTCCATCGATGCCTCTGGCGACGCCGCCGGAGGCATCTACGAGCCGGTACTGCGCTGCAACTTCGACGAGGAGTGCGCCCCGGGCGCAACTGTAAGTCTCGAAGCCATGTGGAGCGGCAGCGATTTCCCGGGACGCGCCACGGTGGATGGCACGACCTACCGTCTTGGTGGGAACGACGATGCGAGCGTGCTCGCGGATTTCACAGGCACCTGGATAGCGCCGCCGTTCGGCGGCGGGACGACCGTCACCGTTCGCGCACCTTTCGCGTTCTCCGGGCTGTTCTTCTATCCCTCCAGTCCCGGTTTTCCGCTCGGTCCCCTTACGCTGACGGGCAGCGGAATGGCGACGCTCGCTTTGCACTGGGGAAACTTCGGGTCGTGGCACGTGGGCGGCAGACAATACGATTTCAGCGCCGCTGCGACTCCTGAACCCGCGACCCTGCTGCTGCTCGCGCCCGCCGTCGGCCTGCTGGTGCTTCGCCGGCGATTTGCTCAGTCGTACGTCGCGCTGCTCTTTCCCTGAAGCCACTTGTCCATCCAGCCGACGATGTGCTGGAGCCGTTCGATGCGATGCCACGGCTCGCCCGAGCGGGACAACTCGTGGTTCTCGCGCGGGAACCGAACCATCACGGTCGGAATCTTCCGGTATTTCAGCGCGCGGAACATCATCTCGCCGCCGTCGGCAGGCGGCGTGCGGTAGTCCTGATCTCCGAGCACGAGCATCAGCGGGGTCGTCACGTTCGCGACGTGCGTGATCGGTGAGCGCGCGGCGAAGTCCTGCGGATCCTCCCATGGCGCCTTGCGGAACCACGTCGGCTGGAACAGCGTGAAATCCGCCGTGAACCAGAAGCCGTACCAGTCGGCGATGTCACGCTGCGCGACGGCCGCCTTGAAGCGCTGCGTCTGGGTGATCGTCCAGTTGGTGAGGAGTCCGCCGCCGCTGCCGCCGGTGACGCCAAGCCGATTCGCATCCACGTAGCCACGCTTCACGACTTCATCGACGCCGGCCATCAGATCCTTGTAGTCGTCGCCCGGGTATTTGTACTGGATGAGATTACCGAAATCCTGGCCGTACGACGTGCTGCCTCGCGGATTCGTGAAAAGCACCACGTAGCCCTTGGCAGCCATCCACATGAACTCGTGGGTGTATGTGTTGCCATACGCCGAATGCGGACCGCCATGGATTTCGAGAATCATCGGATACGTCCGGCCCGGCTCGAAATCCGGCGGCTTCAGAATCCAGCCCTGGATCCGGCGTCCATCGAAGCTCGTGTACCAGATCTCCTCCGGTTCGCTTTGCGTGATGCCGCCGAACAGGGCGTCGTTGACGTTCGTGACGCGCGATCCGGTGGCCCTTCCCGCACCCGGCCGGAACACCGAGATGTCCCCGATGTTCGTCTGGGTTGAAATCGTCGCGGCGATCTGCGCTCCATCGGCTGTTGCGGTGTAGGCGACGACGTCCTGCGCTCCGTCGGTTACGGGTTCGACCTTGCCTGAAGGGACGAGCACGCGCCGGAAATTGGAGCTGCCCTGTTCCGACGAGGTCACGATGAGCGCCCCGCCGTCCTTCGTCCAGACGATTGGTTTCGGCTGGTCGCCACGAGGCGCTGCCTGGTCGCCGCCGATCCCGCCGCCGATGTCGAAGTCGTAGCCAGCCGTCAGGTTCGCTGGCGTGGAGTCCGGCCGCGCGTCGACGACCCACAAATCCGGTTCGCTGTACGAGCGCACCGGATTGCCGCGCAGCGTCCCGATGAACGCGAGGCGCCGCCCGTCGAGAGATGGCGCAATCGTGAAGATCGGCCCCTCGATGCTGGCGATCCTGGTGATCGCTCCGCCCCGCGCGGGCACGCTGTAGAGATCGGAGTCGCTGGGCTCGTAAAATGCGTCGGGCCGGCGATCCGACGTGAAATACAAAGTGGACCCATCGGGTGACCACTGCGTTCCGCGCTCGTCGAACTCTCCTTGCGTCACCTGGCGGATCGCGGAGCGGTCCCCGTCCTCGCGAAGCTCGACGATCCAGATGTGCGACTTGCGTTCCGGATCGACGTAGGTCGGGTTGCCGTTGGATCGGTAGACAGGGCGTGTGATGACGCGGACGTCGGACTTGTGCTCCCCGTTCGGCGTCTCCGTCTTCTTCAGGTCGCCGTCAATCGTCGTGCTGATCAGCGCGAGCGATCGACTGCCCGGCGACCACACCGGCGCGGACACGCCTTTCGGGAGATCCGTGACCGCGTGCGCTTCGCCGCCGTCGGTGCGCATGACGTAAAGTTGCGCCGGCTGCGCCTGGCCGTCCTTTTCAGGAGCGCGGACGAACGCCAGCCACTTCCCGTCCGGCGACCACCGCGGCGACGTATCTCGAATGCCGGCGGTGAGGCGCTGCGGCTCCGCTCCGCCGGCGGACGGCACGGAATAGATCGCCGTCTCGTACCGGTTCTCCTTCTCGTTGACAACGACCTTGACGAACGCGACGGTGGCGCCGTCAGAGGAGATCTCCGGGTCGGCAATCCACGTGAACTTGAAGAGATCCGTTTCGGTGATGGGCCGCTTCGCGGCAGCCTGCGGTGTGGTCGACAGCACGACACATCCGAGCGCAGCCGCGGCAAGACAGAGGCGCGGTGACACGAGAGACCTCCTAGTCGGGAAAGATCTTGCCCGGATTGAGGATGCCGTGAGGATCGAACGCCTGCTTCACGCGTCGCATGAGCGCGATCTCGTCCGCAGAAAGCTCGATTGAAAGGAACTTGGCCTTCGCGAAGCCGATCCCGTGTTCGCCGCTGATCGATCCCTCCAGCGCGACGACGCCCTCGAACAGCACACGTTCCGCTTCGTGCGCGCGGCGTCGTTCATCCTCGTCGGCTGGCGTCACCATGATGTTCACGTGGATATTGCCGTCGCCTGCGTGGCCGAAGCACGGGATGCGAAGGCGATAATCGCGCTTCAGACGGTCCACGAGCTCGAACAGCGCCGGGATGCGTCCCTTGGGAACGACGACGTCGTGGTTGAACTTGATGGGCGTAATCGTTTTCAGCGAGAGCGACAGCTCGCGCCGTACCCGCCACAGCTCCTGACGCTCCGCCTCGTCGCGCGCGCGGCGGATCTCCGTAGCTCCCGCAGTGCGGCAGGCGACCTCGACGCGGCGCGCCTCCTCATCGACGGCTTCGGCGAGGCCGTCCACCTCGAGCAGCAGCACAGCGCCCGTCCCAGCCGGCGCGAGCGATCGGACGTTCAGGTAGCGCGCCACGGCCTCGAGCGAGTCGGCGTCGATCAATTCGACGGCCGCGGGGACGACCCGCTCCCGGATGATGTTGGTGACCGCATCGACCGCGCCGTGCACGTCGCGAAACGTGGCGCGCAGCGTCGACTGCACGGGCGGCTTCGGCACGAGCCGCAGGATGATCTTCGTGATGATGGCGAGCGTGCCTTCCGAGCCGACGAGGAGGTGCGTGAGGTCGTAACCGACGACGTTCTTCACGACCTTGCCGCCGGTTTCGACCACCTCACCGCTCGGCAGCACCGCTTCGAGGCCGAGCACGTACTGCTTCGTCGTGCCGTACTTGAACGCGCGCGGCCCGCCGGCGCACTCGGCGACGTTGCCGCCGATGACGGATTGCTTCAGTGACGCCGGGTCCGGCGGGTAGAAGAGGCCGACGCGTTCGACGGCCTCCTGCAGTATCGCCGTCACGACATTCGGTTCGACGACGGCGACGAGGTTCTGCTCGTCGATTTCGAGGATGCGGTTCATCCGCTCGAGCGAGAGGACGAGACCGCCGCGGACGGGAACCGCACCGCCCGTATACCCGGTGCCGCCGCCGCGGGGCACGATCGGCACGCGCCGCTCGGCGCACGCGCGCACGACAGCCGCCACCTGATCGACACCATCCGGCGTGACGACGATGTCCGGAGGATGTCCGCGCTTCAGCGCGTCGACGCTGTACGTCTCGCGTGCGGCCGCATCGGAGCGGACGTGCTCGTCGCCGACGATGGACTCGAGAAGGCGGACAAAATCGGGTGAGAGCACACGACAGCGCTTACGCGCCCATGGGAGCGCGTGCGCCCTTGTGGAGGAACTCGAGAATCCTGGTCACGCCCTTCTGCAGATCTTCAATCGACGCCGCATAGGACAGCCGCAGGAACCCAGGCGCGTCGAACGCTTCTCCGGGCGTCACCGCCACACGTGCCTCGCCCAGCAGTGCCGTTCCAAGTTCCGCGGTCGTGCGGATGCCCTCCGGCGAGAGGAACTCGGACACGTCGGGGAACAGATAGAACGCGCCCGCAGGCTTGACGAGGTGGATACGCGGTTCCACGGCGAGCCACTCGCTCAACTGATCGCGACGGCGGCGATACTCGTCCAGCATCGCGGTCACGCAGTCCTGCGGGCCGCGAAGTGCCGCTTCCGCCGCTTTCTGACTGATCGAGCTGACGTTCGAGGTCGAGTGGCTCTGGATCGCGTTGCACGCGCTCACCAGCGGCGCCGGCGCGAGCGTCCAGCCGCAGCGCCAACCGGTCATCGCGTACGCCTTCGACGCCGATCCGCACAGCACGGCGCGATCGCGCAGGTGCCGCGCCAGGACCGCCGTGACGTTGTGCGGCACCGTGTCGTAGATCAGCTTCTCGTAGCACAGATCGAACAGCACCCAGATGTCCCGGCGCGCCGCCTCCTTCGCAATCTCGGTGAGGTCCTCTTCGGTGATCAGCGCGCCCGTGGGATTGCCGGGCGAGTTGATGATGATCCCGCGCGTGCGCGGCGTGATGGCCGAGAGGAACGTGTCTGCCCGCAGGCGGAAGCCGTCCTCCGCGTGCGTGCGGACGATGACCGGCGTCGCCTCGGCGAGCTTGATTTGCTCGACGAGCGTCGGCCAGCCCGGCGCGTGCGTGATGACCTCGTCGCCTGGGTTGAATATCGCCATCACCGCATTGAAGAGCGCCTGCTTCCCGCCTGCCGAGACGATCACCTCGGCCGGCGTGTACTCGATGCCGTAGTCGGTGCGATAGCGATCGACGATGGCCCGCTTCAGATCGTCGGTGCCCGAGTTCGTCGTGTACTTCGTGAAGTGCGCGTCGATGGCGCGGTGCGCCGCCGCCGAAATGTGATCGGGCGTCGGGAAATCCGGTTCGCCTGCGCCGAGATCGACGACGTCGACCCCCTGTGCCTTGAGCCGCATGGCATCTGCGGCCACCTTCATCGTGGGAGAAACGCCAATCCGAGCGGTCCGTGCCGCGAGCTGCATGTGTCAGGCCCTCAACGTCTCGCGCGCGAGCTTCTTGTCGCGCAGCCGAGTCTCGACAATCGATGGAACGAGGCCGGTGACCGAGCCGCCGAGCGCGACGACTTCCTTGACCAGCCGTGAACTGACGTACGTATACGGTTCGGCGGGCATCATGAACACCGTCTCGACGTCCGGGTTCAACCGGCGGTTCATGAGCGCCATCTGCATCTCGTACTCGAAGTCGGAGACGGCGCGCAGGCCGCGCACGATCACGCCCGCGCGCTTGCGTCGAGCGTACTCCACCAGCAGCCCGTCGAACGTGTCCACTTCCACATTGGCATACGGCGCGAACACGGCCCGCGCGATGTCGACGCGCTCGGACACGGTGAAGAGCGGCGACTTCTCCAGGTTGAGCAGGATCGCGACGACGATCGTGTCGAACAGCGTCGAGCCGCGCTGGATGATGTCCACGTGGCCGTTCGTCAGCGGGTCGAAGGACCCGGGGTAGATCGCGACGATCTGATCGCTCATAGAGATCGAATCCCTAATCGTGTCGTCCGCGGGCGTAGAAAGAGAGCACGCTGTCTCCCGCGGTCACGCTGCGTGCGAGCGTCAGGCCGGCCTGCTCGGGCGGTGCGGGAAACCGTCGCGCGTGTTCGACGATCACGCGCGTCTCCAGACCCGTCGCGATCGCTGCGGCCTCGAGGGCGCTTGCGATGGCATCAGGCGCGTACGGCGGATCGAGGATCACCAGATCGAACGGGCCGGCAGCGCGGCGTATCGCGTCCGCAACTCCTGCGCGGATAATAGCATAGCGCTCTCTGCTGTTCGGCAGCAGGCGCGCGACGTTTTCCTCGATGAGCCGCACCGCGCGCGCCTCGGTGTCCACGAACGTCACGTGCGCGGCGCCCCGGCTGAGCGCCTCGATCCCGATGGCGCCCGTGCCCGCGTACCCGTCCAGCACGCGCGCCCCGCGAACCGACGCACCGAGGATGTCGAAGAGCGTCTCGCGGAGACGGTCAGACGTCGGACGCAGGCCGTTCCACGTCGGCGCCTTCAATTGACGGCCTCTCAGTTCGCCAGCGATGACGCGCATCGAATCGAATCCCTCATCCCGAATCCCTCATCCCGAATCCCTCATCCCGAATCGCCAATCCCGAATCCCGAATCCCCCAATCCTTGAATCCCCAATCAGCGATGAGGGATTCGGGATCAGGGGATGAGGGATTCGGGATCAGCGATTCGGGATGAGGGATTCAGGCTCTACCCCACCCCCACGAGGCCGAACCGCTGCTCCCAGCTCGTATTCACGAGCGCCGCGAGCGCGGACGCCTGCGTCGGATCGTCGAGCGCGGCCACGGCTTCGCGCCGCGCCTCCTCCATCAACTGGTGATCGCGGATCAAATCGCCGACGCGGAGAGTGGGAATCCCGGACTGGCGCGTGCCGAAGAAATCGCCGGGGCCGCGCTGCTGGAGATCGCGCTCGGCGATCTCGAAGCCGTCGGTCGTCTCCGTGAGCGCCTTGATGCGCTCACGTCCCTGATCCGAGAGCGGCGACTGATACAAGAGGATGCAGTACGACTTGTGCGCGCCGCGGCCCACGCGGCCGCGCAGCTGATGGAGCTGCGAGAGCCCGAACCGCTCGGCGTGCTCGACGACCATCACGGTCGCGTTCGCGACGTCGACGCCGACTTCGACGACGGTCGTCGAGACGAGGATCTGGAACTCTCCGCGGACGAACGCGCCCATGACGCGATCCTTCGCCTCCTGCTTCATCCGGCCGTGCAGGAGCGCGACGCGGTACGCGGGAAAGACGTCCTGCGACAGGTGGTCCGCCATCTCCGTCGCGGCCTTCAGATCCACCTTGGACGACTCCTCGACGAGCGGGTAGATGATGTACGCCTGCCGCCCTTCATCGAGCTGTCGCCGGACGAACGCATAGATCTCGTCGCGGCGCGATTCCGGACGCGCCGTCGTCGCGATTGGTTGGCGGCCCGGCGGCATCTCGCGAATGACGGAGACGTCGAGGTCGCCGTACGTGGTGAGCGCCAGCGTGCGCGGGATGGGCGTCGCGGTCATCACCAGGACGTCGGGGTGCAATCCCTTCGCGCGCAGTGTCGCGCGCTGCAGCACGCCGAACCGGTGCTGCTCGTCGATGATGGCCAGCCCCAGCTCGCGGAACGCCACTTCCTCCTGCACGAGGGCATGCGTCCCGATCGCCATCTGGATCGATCCGCCCGACAGCTCGGCGATCGTCTCCCGCCGCCTGCGCGCGGCGGTGGCGCCCCTCAGGAGCGCGACGCGGAAGCGCGAGCGCTCGAGCAGGCGCCTGATGTTGAAGAAGTGCTGCTCGGCGAGAATCTCCGTCGGCGCCATGAACGCGACCTGCAGACCGTTCTCCATCGCGACGAGCGCCGCCATGAGCGCCACGATCGTCTTCCCCGAGCCAACGTCTCCCTGCAGCAGCCGGTTCATCGGCTGCGGCCGCTGCATGTCGGTCACGATCTCGCGAATGGCCGTCTTCTGATCGCCGGTGAGCCTGAACGGCAGGACTTGCCGCACTGCCTCGCGCGTAGCGTCGGTCACCACCACCGCGCGCGGCTTGCGTTCGGCGTTCGCGCGCCGCTTCCGCAACACGATGCCGAGCTGGAAGAGGAAGAACTCTTCGAAGATCAGGCGGTGATGGGCAGCCGATCGAAACGCGTTCA